>JBIKNT010000191.1:0-3666 GCA_044358465.1 Ilumatobacteraceae bacterium | reverse complement strand
AACGACCGACCGCGAAGAAATGTGACCGACTCGAGCGAGAGTTGTCCGCGCGCAATGAAGTCATCAATGAGCCGGCGGGCATCGTTGCTTGAGCGATGATCGGTGAGGGCAACGATGGAGTCGTGAATAGCCGACATCCACGGGTCGAGCTTCTCATCGAGACCACCAGGTAGGAAACCAACGTCTGCTCTGCCCACAGGAACGAGAGGGCGATACACGGCAAGACGCTCGTAGCGACGTTGTTCTACTACTTGTTCCAAGCCTGCCGCAATGGCCATGATGGTTTTACCGGTCCCGGCCCTGCCGTCGAGTGCAACCACAGTGACTTCGGGGTCGAGCAAAAGTTCCAGAGCAAAGCGTTGCTCTTTGCTACGTGCTCGTAAACCCCATGCCTCGGGTGCATTGGTAGAGAGAAGGTTGAGGTCATCCATTTGCCGGCGTGCGAGAGCTGATTGTGAACCATCTCTGATGACTGCAAATGTGTTTTGTGACAAAGTATCGGCACCCGCAACGCTGTGCACAGGGAGCGACCCAGATGCATAGAGGTCATCAATTGCCCCATGAGTTGCCGAGAGAGGGACCCATCCCATCGGCCGACTGTTCGCGGCGCGCCCCACAGGTTGGTGCTCGTCAGCCTGCAAACCCAGGTGGGCGGCCTTAATGCGTAGGGCGGCATCGTTGGAAATAAGGCGGGTGGGGGCGGTGCGGAATTGGCCTAAAGCTGCCCCAATAATGCGATTATCGGGGATTTCGGGGTCGAGACCATGCTCAATGAGGAGGTGGCGTTGAATGCCATTGACCTCGATGTGAACGCTCCCGCCGTCTTCGCCTTCGTGAACTTCGAGTGGAGTATTGAGTACTCCGCCAGCACGTTTGCGAAGTTCTTCTAATGAACGCAGTGCTGTGCGTGCTGCGCGCCCAACATCGTCGAGACGAGTTTTTAAACCGTCAAGTTCTTCAACAACAGTGAGTGGAATGACGACTTCGCTGCCAGGAAACGCATTCAAACTTGCCGGATCTGCAACAAGAACTGATGTGTCGAGCACAACTCGTGTGCGTTGGCGCGCACGAACAGGAGTCGCGGGTGACGCGATGCTGACGTTCTCATTGTGAGGAACAATTTCACTATGGCGAAGATCAGTCATCGCCACCTCCTTTGTCTGGACGCGAGCGATGTACTCAACAGTTCGTAGTGTTGCCGATGCTCGCGCGGGAGTGGTGGATTGCAAGATGAACATTTTGTAACGGCGGTGTTCGTAAGCCGACGGCGACCAATTTTTCATTTTTTGGGAAAATTTTGGTCCGTTTCAAAAAATATTTTTGAAATTTTTTTTGGAGTCAAAAAAAGCAAACCTGAAAATGAAAGAGTTGCAGAAGATTCGCAGTCCATTTTTCATTGAGTAGATCAGCTTCTCTTCGACCAATCACGTGCACTTCTACCTTTCAACTGTGATGTGTCGGCATGAATTAAATGTTTCTCAAAAAAAGACAAAGTCCTTTATTTGCAAGGCTTAGAGCGGGTCGTGGAAACCTGGCGTGGGAGTGTGTGCATCTACAGCAGGAAGTTTTATCGCTCTTCGTTGTGGACTCGAGTGACTCACATGCAAGTTCATCGCGTGTTGCATCTGCTCCACAATTTGCGCATTTTTGGAATCGAATATTTTACGACTTAGTTGCAAATGCAATAACCTAAATACTTGTATTCCTCGCTGAAACGTACTCAGATAGTGATGCACAACGCTCCGATTCCAATGGAGGTAATACGAATATGACTAAAGCAGAGCTCATCGATGCTGTGGCGGAAAAAGCAAACGTAACTAAGGCAGATGCCGAACGTACTGTTGCTGCATTTTTTGAAGTTGTCGTTGCGACAACAACAAAAGGTGAAAAGGTTGCGTGGCCGGGCTTTGGCTCGTTCAGCACCACAAGCCGCAAGGCACGTACTGGTCGTAACCCGCAAACGGGTGCGCCAGTTACTGTTCCTGCATCGACCGCAATGAAATTCTCCTCGAGCTCAACGCTCAAGGCAGAACTAAATCCAAAAAAGTAATTAATCCTTAACTAGAGAGGAAATACCGTGGCAGCAGCAAAGAAGGCCCGTAAGAAGGCCGCTCCCGCAAAGAAAAAAGCAGTAAAGAAAGCAGCTCCTAAGAAGGCTGCAAAGAAGGCAGCACCTAAGAAGGCTGCTAAGAAAGCTGCACCAAAGAAAAAGAAAGCAGCAGCAAAGAAGGCAGCTCCTAAGAAGGCTGCAAAGAAGGCTGCTCCTCGCAAGAAAAAAGCAGCAGCAAAGAAAGCAGCTCCTAAGAAAGCTGCAAAGAAGGCTGCTCCTCGCAAGAAAAAAGCTGTCAAGCGCACAGCTGCAAAAAAGAAGTAATTACCTAACCAATCGGTTCGGAGTGTTGGAAGTGGGGGGCGAAAGCCCCCCACTTCTTTATTTCTCCCCCAAGTGCGCCACGATAGAGAGATGGACGCCACCGACATTGTGCTGCGAGACCTCGCAGACGAACACCTCGCACTTGCCGCACTCATTGCTGAGCTCTCTGAGCCACAGTGGCGCACAAAGACCCCGGCAGATGGCTGGGACATTGCAGACTCTGTGTCGCACCTGTATTTCTTCGACATCCGCTCCGCGTTGGCCATGACCGATGCGGCCGGCTTTGCGGCCGACACTCAAGAGATGATGAAGTCATTTGCCAGTGGCGGTGACCCTTCTGTTGCCTATGGTCGCGCCGTGAGTGGTGCAGAGCTCGCCAGCGAATGGCACAAGTACAGCGCTGCTTTGGTGGCTGCAGGTCGCAGCGCAGATCGTACGCAACGCGTGCCGTGGTACGGGCCATCAATGAGCGTTGCCTCATTTCTCACTGCCCGTCTCATGGAAACCTGGGCTCACAGCGTTGATGTTTCCGATGCACTTTCATTACCGCCTACTACTTCAATGCGATTGAAGCACATTGCTCATATTGGGGTTTTGGCTCGGGCCAACAGTTATCGGGCTCATCAGCGTGAAGTACCTGAAGCAAACATATTTGTGAGCTTGCAAGCACCCGATGGTTCATTGTGGGAGTGGGGAAATGTCGATGCTCCCGAGTCGGTGCGTGGTTCGGCCCTCGACTTTTCATTACTCGTCACTCAGCGTCGTCATGTTCAAGACACGCGCCTTGTTGCACAGGGGGAACTTGCTACGGAGTGGCTAGGTATTGCACAAGCCTTTGCCGGCCCCGCAGGTGCTGGTCGACAACCTTTGTCGTAGCTATTTAGTTACAGATCTTTCATGTGGTGGAACACTTCGGCTGCTGCATAGCCATGGGGTTGGCCAAGCGTGCTGAAACGTGAACGCATGCGCGATTGAAAAACTTCTAGCGCCTCGGTGGTGGTGGCTTTCATGGTCGACTCAAATTGGCTGGCATGGGCGAGTAACGCGTTGAGTTTGGTGTCGGCGCTTGCAGAAATATCTTCCACATGGTTAGGCACATCGGCCTCCCATAAAAGCAGCGACGACGGCCTGTGGTGCTTGAGTGCCGTACCAGTGTTGAGGTCGGTGACACTGAAATGGTGACGAAAGAAGTGTGGGTCACGAGCTGCAACGATGGAGTCGGTGAGAAGAAAACCAGCCGCTCTGTGGTCGGGGTGGAGTCGGTAGCGCTTCCATGGGTCGTGGCCCAGCAC
>JBIKNT010000190.1:0-3698 GCA_044358465.1 Ilumatobacteraceae bacterium | reverse complement strand
GGTGAGTCTTTAGAGACCTATCTCATTCGTTTGAAAGAAGCCGGGCTCGCTTCACTTCCTGGTACAGCAGCCGAAATTCTCGACGACAAAATTCGCGCCATCTTGTGCCCCGACAAAATAAACACCGAAGAGTGGCTCGAATGTCATCGCGTGGCACACAGTGTTGGTCTTCGTTCCAACATCACCATCATGTTTGGCAGTGTGGAACACACCGACAGTTGGGCCAAACACATGGTGGTCACTCGTGACCTGCAAAAAGAAACGGGCGGCTTTACCGAGTTCGTTGGGCTTCCATTCGTGCACATGGCATCACCTATTTACTTGCAACGTAAATCACGTCGTGGGCCAACCTTCCGCGAAAATATTTTGATGCATGCTGTTGCGCGTATTGCCTACCATGGCCTCATCGACAACATCCAAGTATCTTGGACCAAAGTTGGCATCGACGGTGCTCGCCAAATGCTCAACGCAGGTTGCAACGACCTCGGCGGAACGCTGATGGACGAGAACATCTCTCGTGCAGCTGGCGCAAACCATGGTCAAAAGATGAGCGAAGACAGCTTCAGCGCACTGGTTTCACCATTGGGTCGCACGCTTGAACAGCGCACTACTACTTATGGTCGCGTGCCAGGCGGTAACGAATTAATCAGTTCCCGCGCATGATCAACATCTAGTTTCACTTGCGCAATGAGCGCATCGGGGCCATTGAACTTTCTCTCTGAGCGCAAGAAATGTGTGAACTGAACCTTTGCGTCTTCGCCGTACAGATCTATTGACTCATCGATGAGATGTGCTTCGAGCAGCGATGAATTGCTGTGTTCATAGAAGGTGGGACGTCGGCCAAGGTTGATTGCACATGCATAACGCTCACCTGACGGGCGGGTGTAAATACCTGCATATACCCCGTCGGCGGGAAGACAAATAAAGCCAGGTACTTGAACGTTTGCGGTGGCAAACCCAATGGTGCGTCCACGTTGGTCACCCGTTACCACGGGGCCACGTACTTCAAAAGAGTGCCCCAAGAGCGCAGTTGCGGTATCGATTTCTCCGCCGCGCAGCGCGCGACGAATAGCTGTTGAACTAATGGGCTCTTCTACTCCGTCTTCTCGTGTGAGAAGATCGAGTGGCCCTGTGGTGAAACCGTATTTGGCTCCCTCGGTGCGCAAGAGCGCAACATTGCCACTGCGGTTCTTTCCAAAATGGAAATCTTCACCCACAACAATGTGTTGTACATGCAAACAATCAACAAGCACACGCTTCACAAATGCTTGTGGCTCTTCAGTTGATTGCTCTTCATTAAAAGGAACTACAACGACGGCATCGACACCAGTTGTGGACAACAATTCAATTTTCTGCTCGAGGTCGGTGAGCAATAGTGGTGCCGATTCGGGCCGCACGACCGAAGCTGGATGCTTATCAAACGTCACTACAACACTTAAGGCATTGAGTGACTTCGCTTGCTCGCGCACTGCAGCAATAACTGCTTGATGACCACGGTGCACCCCGTCGTATGCGCCAATGGTGAGCACACAACGCTGCTCTGGCCATGGCGATACCGATAAGTCGCGAACAACAATCACGGGGGAAACACTATCCACTAAAGGCAATGACAACTGTTGGTTTCGCCAGTGTCAGGCCTAATCCTGTTTGCGATGCTGTTGGTTCGTATACGCCGAGCAGCACGTCATTGGGGCCATACACACTCCAAGGGCCTTCGCCTACCCATCCGCCGGCCGCATCAACTGGGAGCATCGCGCCATGCAACGCACGGTCTGCTGTTTCAGCATCGAGGTCGACGCGTGCAAGGTGCTCAACAAGGCCTACTTCGCTGAGCAATTCTGGGCTCTCTATTGCAGAGGTCATCTGTTCGGTGAAGCGCCCCACTCGGGTGCGGCGTAAGCGACGCAAATGTGCCCCACCACCAAGCAAACGGCCAAGGTCGTCGGCCAACGTACGTACGTAAGTTCCTGACGAACATTCAACGCTCATGCGATACACCAAAGGGTCGTTGGTTGCTTCTACATCGAAACGAGAAATGTGCACTGGTCGTGCCTTGCGTTCTATCTCTACGCCTTCACGCGCATATTCATGCAATCGTTTTCCATCTACTTTGAGCGCCGACACCATGGGTGGCACTTGCAGAATGTCGCCCGTTAGGTTCTCACGCACCACACGCTGCACATCGTCTGGCCTGATCGCACTCATGTTGAATGTCTCTAACACTTCTCCCGAATCATCAAGCGTGCTCGTACGTGAACCCAGCACAACTTCGGCAACGTATTCTTTGTCGGCACCCGAAACGAACTGCATGAGCCGGGTAGCACGACCCACCGCCACAACTAACACTCCTGTTGCATCGGGGTCGAGGGTTCCGGCATGCCCAATGCGACGTTCGCTCAACGACTTGCGCAACGTATTCACCACATCGTGGCTGGTGACGCCTGCTGGTTTGTCGATGAGCACAAGGCCATGCACCTGTGGTGGGCGCCGCTTTGCCATAAAAGTTATTCGGTGTCGGGCACCACGTAGGTGCCTTGTTCCATTGCCTCACGACGCTCACGGTCGATGCGCAACACTTCATCGATCCGCGCTGCGGCACGAATGACCGTGTCGGGGCGGAAATCGAGAATCGGAGTTTTCTTCGTGCGAATTTGGCGACCAACAGACGACTGAATACGAATGCGTAACTCGCCAAGGGTGTTGAGAATCTCCTCATCGCCCTCTTCATCGGTCAGCGAGTCGAAATAAACAATGGCCCGGTTGAGCTCGGCATCAACATCGATTGCCGTAATGGTGACAAAGGCCAGGCGTTCGTCGTCGATACGCACTAGCTCTTCGGCAATGACCTCTCGCAGGAGCTCATTGAGGCGAGCTTCGCGGGGGTATTTGTGGGCAGATGAACCGCTTGAACGCTTGCGCGGCTTCGACATGTGCTCCACGCTACCTACGGCACCCCTTCGCCCCCTACCATGTAGGAGTTATGTCTGCTGATTTTCCCTCCTTTCGCTACAACGCCACCTTTGCTGCAACCCTCGAAAGCAAGTGGCAAGACTTCTGGGAAGAGAATGAGACCTTTAATACTCCCAACCCAGCTGGCCCACTAGCTGAACCCGAAAAGGTCGCTGGCCGCGAAAAACTCTTCGTACTCGACATGTTCCCTTACCCCTCCGGTGCTGGGCTCCATGTTGGTCATCCACTTGGCTATATCGGCACAGACGTGTTTGCGCGCTTCAAGCGCATGACAGGGTTCAACGTTTTACATGCTCTTGGCTACGACAGTTTTGGACTACCTGCAGAACAACATGCCATAGCTACAGGTATTCACCCCCGCGTCAACACCGAGTCGAACATCGCCAACATGCGCCGTCAACTGCGCCGACTAGGCCTTGGTCACGACCCACGACGCAGCGTGAGTACCACCGATGAAAACTATTACCGCTGGACCCAGTGGGTATTCCTGCAGATCTTCAATTCTTGGTTCGACAAAGAGCTGGGCAAGGCTCGCCCCATTGCTGAACTCGAAAATTTGTATGCCACGGGAAAACGTACGGTTGATGACGGCCGTTCATGGGCAGACCTTTCCCGCAATGAGCAACGCAAAGTAGTTGACGCCCAACGTTTGGTGTATCTCACTGAAGCACCCGTGAACTGGTGCCCAGGTCTTGGAACCATTCTCGCCAATGAGGAAGTGACCGCCG
>JBIKNT010000188.1:0-3708 GCA_044358465.1 Ilumatobacteraceae bacterium | reverse complement strand
CACAACGACCGCTGCAGTCACCACAACGACCGTTGCAGTCACCACGACTACCACTATTGCGGCTGTAGCCATATCGAGTACGAAGAAGGTGACCGCAACCAAGAATGAGCTTCCTGCAACAGGAAGTGATTCATTCCCGCTAGTTGCTCTCGCACTTGGTCTATTATCTGCTGGCCTCGTGGTCACAACGCGTAAGCGATTTACCAGGCGCTAACAGCCCCAACACCGGCGTGTTATCTTCATCGAAGCGGTGAGGTGCCGCTTACGCAAACAAGGAGAAAGCCATGATCGATAAGGATCATGGGATTCTGTCCGATACGAGTGCGGAGGGTCCCCCCTTCGACACTCTGATCTGATTTCCATTCAATATCCGAATTTGGGAGTCATGCGGTGCTTCGCAGTGAATGAGCAAATGTAGAAAATCGCGGCTCGTGAGAACTCTCGTGCACTTGGGTGTGCTACCACGACATCTTCGCAAGTGTCGGGTATATAGGTGTGGCTAATGGCAAAGTTCTCGCATGTTATTTGCCCGTAAATCATCCCGTCATGCAAGATTCACCGCCGGATCAGTAATTGCTTTTGCGTTGTTGGCTGGTGCCTGTTCAAGTGAAAGCAGTGTCGGTCGAGTGAAAAATGCTGCGCTAGATGTGCAAGGACCCATTGCATGCACGCTCGGTGGACCATCGCCATCAGGCGGAATTATCGTTTCACTCAACACGGATAAGAATGGAGATTCCATAGAATCTGCGCCCGTCCGGTGGAATGGCGACCCTTCTACAACACGAGGTCTGCTGTCTTCCTTTGACCCATTTATGAAGTGGTCTGAAGTAGCTCCGCTTGTGAGTGCATATCGCGGGGGTGGAAAGTCTGACTGGATAGTGCCTTCTAAGGCTCAGTGGTCGCTTATTAAAACTCAAGTCTTCGAAACTTTTGGCAAAAATGATTACTTCACATCTGATGTTATCAAAGAAGGATTTTATTGGGGAATCATGGCCTCAGGTGCCTGGTCACTCATTGGGAGTGGTGGCAACACTGAGCGCGCACATGTTCGGCCAATTCGCATTTTCAAAGAAGCAACCTCGCCCTGTGTGCCGACAACAACAACAATCGTTCCGCAATCGTGTTCGGCAGGTGGGCTTTGCTCGGTTGGCGATACAGGTATTGGCGGCGGTGTGGTTTTCTCCGCAGCAGTCGATACTGCGGGTAATACAGCGGTTCTTGAAGCTGCACCAGCGGATTGGACTATTGCTTCAACTCAACCCGAAACTGTTGGCACTCGCACTGTGTTCCCGCCAGAAGCCAGTGAATGGAAAGCAAAAGCAATCGCTGCCGCTTATCGCGGGGGAGATAAGAGCGACTGGCGTCTCCCAACAGTGAATGAAATGACGGCTCTTTGCAAACTGCCAGGCAAGTTGCTGGGGTCTTCTCCATTTTGGGCCGACAATGGTGGAGGGCAACTCGCTGTTTTTAACGCTCCAGAATGTGCTGTTAGCTCGTATCGGCCATCATTCCCGACCTATCTCGTTCGCCCAGTGCGCAACTTCACCATTTCTGACGCCGTGCGAAAAGCAGCTGTTCAGTACTACGATGTGAACCCAACAACAACAACATCAACTGTTGCTCCAGCTACAACAACTACGTCAACATCAACAACTACGACAACATCGACAACTACCACGAGTAGCACCACAACGACGACAATTGAGAAAACAACAACGACATTAAAACCCACCACAACAACCACAACAACAATCAAGTTGCCCGATCCTTGTACTAACGCATCACGATGCTTAGTGGGCCAACGTGGCGAAGGCGATGGCGTCATAGTTTCGGCGATAGTAGATGGGGCAACAACAAAATATGTTGAGATGGCTCTTAGTGGCTGGGCAGGTACTGCAACAGATCCGAAGGTCAACTGGACCACTGCTAATTCGCAAGCTCGCGCTTTCCGTGGCGGCGGTATGAGCGACTGGAGACTTCCCACCTTGACCCCAGAACTTGAGGCAATGTGTCGCTACGGGCAAGGTAAATCCTCGTATTCATATTCGGACGTGTGCAATCCAACTGGAATTCCCACCATTGGAGGCTTCGGGCGGGGAGGCGACTATATGGCCTATTGGGGTTCCGCAACTGGTGGAGAAGCCGATATTCAAGTGATGAACACTGGCTCTCGGCGCCGAGTTGCTCTCAGCGACAGCTATTTTGTTCGGCCCGTACGTGTGTACAGCTATGTGCCAGCAACCACCACGACCTCTCTTCCCAAAACCTGCCAAGGCGGGGGAGTATGTAAAACCGGTGACGTGAGCCCCACTGGTGGTCTCATCATCGACTTTGAGAAGAGGAACGGAGAAAACACATACATTGAAATCGCTCCACGTAACTGGGCTGCAGATGTGCCAACAGAAGTTTCCGAGAAACGTTTCACCCGCAGTGCTGCCGATCGTGCCGTCAATGATTATGCGGGCCTTGGAAACAGCAATTGGCGTGTTCCCACGATCGAAGAGATGCGTTCAGCGTACTACGTTGTATCTCAACCAACGCTCGACTCCACATGTCAAAGCACATCATTTAGGCCTGATCCAAACTTCCGCTTAGGGCCTATCACAGGTAGTTATTGGGTGGTTCAGCCCGATCGTCCAACGCGCTTTGTCAACTTCAATGCTGGCACCGGAGCCGTCTACTACGACGTGAATTTCTATACGAGCCCATGGCGTGTTGAGAACGGTGCTTCAACACGTAAGTTTGATGTGCGACCTGTACGGAGCGTGCGGTACACCGGGTCAACTGTTTTGCCTGAGGGTCCGAACTGGACACCTGCTAAATGTGTAAATACAGCTATTGCAACAACCACGACATCAACTATTCCTGCAACATGTCGGACCGGTGGCTTATGTCGTCTTGGTGACATTGGTATGTACGGGGGAGTCATTATTGGAATCGATACCAGTGTCGCCGATGGGCCTATGTACACAGAGATGTCAACAAACTCTCGAGGTGACTGCGTAGGAACTTCCAATATCGGGAGTAGGTGCACCATGGGGCCCTGGTCGGCGTCAATTATTCTGCCAACCATCAAAGATTTGCAAAATATACGTTCTTTGCCTGCGACCATCAGGAATCGTCTGAATCTTCGCGCAGGGGGCTCATATTGGACAAATCGCCAGGGTGTTTATCAGTCGTTTGGTGCCGATGTGTCTGGGTCGCTCAATGAAATGATGCGGTCACTGCAAGTCGAGCGTGTGGAAGCTCATTATGTTGTAAACATCGCTACGGGCGTGGCACAGGTTGCGACGTTTGGTTACTTACGTGGTGTCCAACGGTACAACTGCCATAAGGCTTGTTTCACACCACGCTAAGAGCGAAGTAGTCAAAGAATGAGCATGAATTGCGCGGTCCTCAGTGGTCCCGTCCCCTGGGGAAGCATCGATGCATGCGTATTCACTCAATTTTTTAAAATAATATAAAACGAGAAATGAAAGACAAGCGAACGGACTTCTATGAAAACTCACACGGAATTGAGGGCCTCGAGAGTTGCGTGCCAATCACGGTGGTTTGTAATTTCAATCGCCGCTTCATTTGTACTCACCGCTTGTGGTGGGTCGTCATCCTCTTCATCTAACGCCGTGCGTAATGCAGTTGAAGTTGCGGCTACCCCAGTTGCTAGTGGGTTAGCACCACAAGCAAACGGCTTTGCATTTCCCAACTTTG
>JBIKNT010000187.1:0-3712 GCA_044358465.1 Ilumatobacteraceae bacterium | reverse complement strand
TGGTGCACGCACTGCCGATCAACTGGGTCGCTTTCGTTCTGAAGGTGCATTTGCAGTGAGCCCAGAGCAATACAACACCTGGCTCGCACCGGTCTTTCGTGCAGCACGGTGTGACGATGCAACAACACTTGAAGTGATTCGCGATGTGTTTGAAAAAACAGGGCAACTCATCGACCCGCACACTGCGGTGGGTGTATTCGGAGCACGTCAGCATCAAGCAGCCGATATTCCAATGGTTACATTGGCTACTGCACATGCGGCCAAGTTCCCCGATGCAGTAGAAAAAGCAACGGGAAGCAGGCCGTCGTTACCTGCGCATCTCGCAGACCTTTTCGACCACGAAGAATATGTGACCACGGTAGAAAATGACCTTGAAGCGGTGCAAAATGCCGTTGCTCGGTTCACCTCGGGCGCTTAATTCCCGCTGAGCGTTGCAACAAGTTCCCCAGGTGGCTATGGTGGTCATATCTCGGGTTGCCGAGATTGATTTCCGAAGCGGCGTCCCGCTCCCGCTCATTACTGCTTTTGCGGTGTATCGGCGCGAAATCTCGTGAACATTCACTTATTTCGCTGTGATGACCTGAACGCACATGAGATGGCATATGAAAGGTGGCAGCAATGGCTGCAGAAGCACTAGAGCAATCAGTACTTGAATCCAAGGACCGTGAACAACTCATGGCAATCGCCCAAGCATTGGGCGTGAAGTCGGTGTCGCGTGCCAAAAAGGCTGAACTCATCGACAAAATTCTGGAGCAAACCGCTCCGCCGGTAGAAACAAAGAGGCCTGCCCGCGCTGAAAAGCAGTCGCCAAAAGAGGCAGCTGCTCCGAAAGAAGCACCAGCCGCTAAAACCGAACCACGTGTAGTCATTGGCATCGACGGTGAACCTTTGTCAGAGTGGGAACTCGAGCTCGCTGAGCATGAAGGAACGCTCGAGAAGACCGCTTCTGAAGGTCATCGCCCGAATCGCCCACAAAATGATCGCCAACAAAACGATCGTGGCCCACGCCAACAAAACGATCGCCAGCAAAACGATCGTGGCCCGCGTCCACAAAACGATCGCCAGCAAAACGATCGTGGCCCGCGTCCACAAGGTGGTCAGCAAGGTGGTCAGCCCGGCGGTCAGCCAGGTTTCCAACAGGGTTCACGTTTTGACAACGACCCAGCAAATCGCAATCGCAATCGCAACCGTCGCCGTCGTAAAGGACGTCGTGACGATGAGGGCCCACAGGGCACCGACCGTTATGAAACCGATGTTGATGTTTCAGACGATCCAATAAGCACAGAGCCAGTAGCAGTGTCGGGTTACCTCGACCTGCGCGACGAGGGTTACGGCTACTTGCGCGTGAATGGTTATTTGCCAACTCGTGAAGATGCGTACATCTCGGTGAAGCAAACACGTCAGTACGGATTGCGTAAAGGCGACCATGTCACTGGCATGGCACGCCCCGCTGCACGTGGCGAAAAGAACCCTGCAATGCTCGACATCGCTACGTTGAATGGCAAGTCGCCAGACGATGCAAAAAAGCGTCCGCGTTTTGAAGATCTCACTCCATTGTTCCCCGATTCCAAATTGCGTCTTGAAGACGACAGCGATCCGGGCAACATGACTGCACGCATTATCGACCTCATTGCGCCAATTGGTAAGGGTCAGCGTGGGCTCATTGTGTCTCCGCCAAAAGCGGGTAAGACCACCATCATGAAGACCATCGTGAGCTCTATTGAAAAGAACAACCCCGAGGTTGACCTCATTGTTCTGCTCATCGATGAACGTCCTGAAGAAGTAACCGACATGAAGCGCACCGTTCGTGGTGAAGTCATTTCGTCTACCTTCGACCGTCCGTCTGAAGAGCACACCATCGTTGCGGAAATGGCAATTGAAAAAGCCAAGCGCATGGTGGAAGCTGGCAAAGACGTGGTTGTTGTTCTCGACGGCATTACGCGTCTCTCGCGCGCATACAACCTTGCTGCTCCGGCAACAGGTCGTGTGATGTCGGGTGGTATCGACGCAGGTGCTTTGTACCCACCGAAGAAATTCTTTGGTGCTGCACGCAACGTAGAAGAGGGTGGAAGTCTGACCATCCTTGCCACGTGTCTGGTGGAAACAAACAGCCGTATGGACGATGCCATCTTTGAAGAATTCAAAGGAACCGGCAACATGGAATTACGCCTCGATCGTCGCCTCGCCGAGCGTCGCGTGTACCCAGCAATCGATGTCGATGCATCGAGCACTCGTCACGAAGAGCTGCTCTTCCCGCCCAAGCAATTGCAGTTGGTCTGGAAACTTCGCCGCGTGCTCTCGGGCCTTGCTGCCGATGGAAATGGGGCTCCAGGGCTCGAACTGCTCATCGATCGCCTCAAATCGTTCCGTAATAACGACGAATTCTTGTCAGAAATCGCTAAACAACCCTCGATGTAGGGCGCTTTTCGCCCGATACACTCATTCCACTGCTAAGAACTCCGGAGAGCCATGAAGACCGAAATTCATCCCCAATACGTAGATACCAACGTCATTTGTTCATGTGGTAACACTTTCACCACACGCAGCACCAAAGGTGGAGACTTCCGCGTTGAATTGTGCAATGAGTGCCACCCGTACTTCACCGGTAAGCAAAAACTGGTCGACACTGGTGGTCGCGTGGAGCGCTTCAACAAGCGCTACGGCGAGCGCAAGTCCAAGAACTCCTAATTCGACGTTCTTCGGTTACGCCCGTGTCGCTTGACGACTCTCGAAAAGGCCAACTCCTTTCTCTGAAGTTGCGCGTCCTCGTCCACGAGCATCTCGGCAAAAGCATTCCCGAATCCGATCTCGAGCCGCTCGGCTTTTCGCGCGGTGCTGCAGTGAAGCACGGAACCGACGTATGGGTATTGGTGAGCGACAACCCGCAACGTGGGCTCGGCCCAGCATTGTTGTGGGCTCTCAAAGAAGGTGCAACTGCGTTACACGTGCTTGCCGAAGAAAATACAGGCGTGCTTGCTCGTCAGGCTGAACACTTTTCTTTTCCCATCACCGTTTGGCACGTCAATGACCGCGTGTTGTTACCCGCTATTGCCGTGCCCCATGTTGAAGCGACACCAGCATTGCCTGAACACTTAGCTTTCATCGATCTCATCGCGTCGGGTGGTGCAGTTCCTCATGTTGAACACGGCATTGTTACCGGTGAAGTGCTTGGCCTTGAAGTGTGTCGTGCGGTAACCGATGCATATACCGCCGAGGTGCGTCTGGAAGTGGGAATGGGTGCACACGACAGAGAAGCATTTGTGTTGTTGCATGGCAATAAGCCACAACAAGAAGCATTGGCAGGCGTTGTTGCATCGGTAGCAAAACAACGCCACCCCGATGCCGAACCGCATCCGTTTAACCGTCTGGCGCCAGAGCGGATGTTGCGCGCGCGTGTGGTGAATGAACCAGGTCTTGTTGGTGCAGTGTCGCTTGAACCTTGCGACCCGCCATTTGCTCGTAGCAACGTGCTCGATGTGGTGCCCTGTGTGGGTAAAGCGCAAGATGCGAGCGGTCAACAATTCATTGTTGTATTCACAACTGGTGCCGACCCCGACATTGTTCCCTTCGCACTTGATGCACGCAGTTATATCGACCCCTCTGCAGAACTTGTTATTGCAATGCCCGATACGCACATCACGCGCACCAACCTGCTTGCTGCAGAAAAAGCCACGAAGCCTGCTCGGTTCCTTGGCATTCCCGCTGCAACGAA
>JBIKNT010000186.1:0-3714 GCA_044358465.1 Ilumatobacteraceae bacterium | reverse complement strand
TGGGGTTTGCGCCATTGCGTAAATAGCGACCATCGAGATGTGCAGGAATAGTGCCGGTGACTTTGAGATCGGTGAGTGTGAGTTCTTCTTGAACTGGAGCTCCATTGCCACGCAAGTGTGGCGGAACACCATTGGCAGAAACATTGTCGATAACAGCCATAATGGCCCCCTTGACTACCAGCAAGATCCCCCATGGACTTGCTGTGTGGTTACATTAGTCGCAATTTTACGGGGTGACTACTGCCGCGTTAGCAGGGTCGGCAACCGTTGCTTTTTTCACGGTGCCAGGCGATTCTCCGGCCAGTTCTAAAGCAGCTGGATCGGAGGTGGGCAGCACTTTGCCTTTAATAGTGAGATCCACGGGCAACGTGGTGTACCAGCGACGAATATTTTTCACTTTGCCGCACACGGCGAGTACTCCTTCGAGCATGAAACGCGTTGCACCAAGTTTTACGCAGATCCAGGTTTGTTGCTTGGAGATGGGATACCAGACTTTTCCTGCTGCAGTGGTGGTACAAATGTACGATGCGCCCGACATTGTTTTTGTTTCGCCGGCGCTTTTACAAGTGGTGCCGGTTGCAATTGCTGCGTTACGAACGACACCGTTATCTTCGTTACCGCAGCTGATGATGCCGGCAGTAAGGGTGGCGCACATTGCGACAAGGGAAACCATACGCAGTGGGTGCCGCCGAGTTAAACGGGCATCTTTAGAACTGAACATGGTTTTACTCTAGATGGAAATGAACTCCGTTGGTAGTCGGGCTGTCGGCAGAATCTAAGGGGCCGTATATAAGGTGAGTGAAAGGAGAGTGCAATGACAAGGTCAGCGGTTCCCATGGAACAAGCAGTTCAGGCAATTCGACCCACCGACACACTGGCGGTGCCGTTAGGCCCAGGAGTGCCGGGAGCATTTCTGCATGCTTTGGGCGAGCGCACCGACTTTGTTGACCTGCGCGTATCGGGCGCTCTTCTTCCCGATTTGTTCGCACTATTCATGCAACCCACTGTGCACTTGCAAAGTGGGTTTTTTGGGCCCGCTGAAAGATTTCTGCGCGATAGTGGTGCAGATATTGATTTTGTGCCGGCCGACTTTCGTCGCTTTGCTCCGGTCTTGGCACGTAAGAAACCTCGTGTACTTGCAATTGCAGGTGCGCAACCCGTTGACGGTTGGGTGAGTTTGTCGCTTCATGCGGGCGCAACAACTGACGAATTAGAAAGAGTCATTGCCGACCCCGATCGGGTGCTCATTGTGGAAGTGAGCCCGCACTTTCCGCGCACTTTTGGTGCCGATGCGCCGGGTGGGAAATATATGCACCGTGTGCATGTAGACAACATCAATTACTTAGTGGAGTCAGAACGGGAGCCATTGAATTTGGCCGATGTTGTTCCTACTGAAGCAGAAATGAAAATTGCAGAAATTGCCATGCAATACATTCACGATGGATGCACATTGCAAACAGGCATAGGTGGTGTGCCCAACCATATTGCAACACAACTCGCTGCGGGTTCTGGTGGTAACTACGGAATTCATTCTGAAATGTTTACATCGGGTTTGATGCGTCTACATATGTCGGGCAAAGTAACAAATAACAAGGGAACCGCATTCGATGGATTCTCAGTTACTACATTTGCAGCCGGAACTCCCGACTTGTACACCTGGTTGCATAACAACAACGATGTGCGATTCTTGCCAGTTGACGTCGTGAACTCTCCGGAAATCATTGCTCAGAATCGCAACATGGTGGCCATTAACGGAGCAATGGCTGTTGATCTTTCTGGTCAGGTCATTGCCGACTCCATTGGCGGAAAACAATTTTCCGGAATTGGCGGGCACGAAGATTTTGTCGCTGGGCCAGGTTTAAGTGTGGGGGGCCGCAGTTTGGTGTGCATGCCATCAACAACCGTGGTGAAAGGTGAAACAGTGTCACGCATTTTGGGCCGACTTCCCGAAGGATCTGTAGTAACTACACCGCGCCATCAAGTAGATGTAGTAATTACCGAATTTGGGGCTGCCGAATTGTCGGGGCTGTCTATTGCAGAGCGGTCGCATGAACTTGCCCGCATTAGTCACCCCGATTTTCGCGAGCAGTTGTTGTCAACGGCTGAAGTGTGGCCTGCCGACTAGAACGCAGTTGTTTTGCGCACTAGTTTGCAAAGGTGCCACCGCTCATTCGCCGCATAACTGATTGCCCAACGGAGAGTTGGGAGTCGCCAGCAGTGCAGTGGTGGACCCTCATCAGCGGCGACCGCACTGCGAGTAATCAACTAACAGCCGGCATTGCCGAGATTCCCGTGGGCGCCGATGCGCCTGAACGAGGCCATACGCATGATGCCGCAGAAATCTATTTCTTCATTAGCGGTACTGGTTACATGAAAGTTGATGGTGAAATTGCTCGCGTTGCAGCTGGCGACACCGTGTTCATCCCTGAAGGTGCGGAGCATTTTGCTGCGAACGATGGCACTGAACCCCTCAGGCTTTTTTATGTATTCGCCCGTGACGCATTTTCCGATGTGCACTATGAATTTCCCGGAGAAAAATAATGCGCAAAGCGTTGGGTTTGGGAGTTGCTGCAATAGTGGCCACTGCAATTGTGTTTGCAGTAGGGCAAAACAACAACGAAGGTACATCGGAAGTTCCAGTGAGCACTTTGGCTCGTGCAGTGAAAAACATTGCTGGAGGCGAAGTGGCTCAAGTTGGTGCCGTCCCCTTTCAAGTGTCGCTTCTCTCTGCTCAGCCCGATTCAATTACTTCCAACCCAAATGATTCATCGAAATGGGTTTTAGGTCAGTGCGGTGGCTCACTCATAGCTAAGCAATGGGTGCTGACTGCAGATCATTGTGTTTTGCGCAATAATGCTGGAGCCATTGAAACTCGTTACGTATGGATAGGAATTGGTAACAATAATTTCAATGATTCTTTCGTTAACCCGTACCTATTTCGCGTGAGTGAGGCTTACCCCGCACGAGTTGGCGATGTAGGCCTCGATCTCATGTTGTTGAAACTCAGTCAAGCAGTTACCTACTCTGCCAACGTGCAACCAGTGGCACTGCCCGTTGCACTCGACCCAAATATTTGGCCTGTAAAAGATGCCATTGCAACACTCAGTGGGTGGGGCAAAAAACTCGATGGCACAACATCCAACGAACTGAGAAAAGTAGTAACAGCAATTGGTGATTCTCCGAATGATGTTGCATGTCGTGACAGTGCAGGTAATGCTCGAGCAACCAGTTTTTATAATTCGGCGAAAGACATCTGCGTCAAGGGCGGAATATTTGGTGAGACCTTGGCGGGAGCATGTGAAGGTGACAGCGGCGGACCAATGACCGTTGTGGTTGACGGCATGCCTGTTTTGGCAGGTGCAGCAAGTGTGGCATTAGGTGTGAGAGGTGCAGACGGAGTGGTCAATTTTTGTACCGGATATCTCCCCACTTTGTATGCGCGAGTTCCAACAAACATCGGCTGGATTGTGCCTGCGGCAATGACAAATATTGTTGTGGCGCCAGCGAATGGAGGAGTGCAGGTCACTTGGGGCAGTCCAACAGCCACTCCGGCACTTCCCATCACCGATTATGTGGTTCAGTTGCGCGAAGTGGGTGTTACTGATTTTGGCGAAGTAAATGATGGCGTGTCGGTGAACAAAAGTGTGTTGATTTCTGGAGTTGACCCAGCAAAGACCTATGAAGCACGGGTGGCAGGTATCAATGCAGTCAACA
>JBIKNT010000185.1:0-3715 GCA_044358465.1 Ilumatobacteraceae bacterium | reverse complement strand
CTATTGAGCCGCCGCTTGGCGAGCGCGTTGAAGGTTTGCGTAACTTAGAAGATGGCTATATTCCACCTGTTTTTGAAAACTGGAATGGCTTTGAACTTCTCGATCGCAAGCGTGTGGTGCGACCACGCGAAAGTATTGAGTGGACGCGACGCCTTGTTGCTGAAACAGGAATTTTTGCTGGTCTGTCTTCCGGAGCCAGCCTTGCTGGTGCAGTAAAAGTGGCACAAGACCTAGAAGAAGGTGTTGTGGTGTTTATTGTGTGTGACGGTGGCTGGAAGTACTTGTCGACCGGTGCCTACACCGACGACCTCGATGCTGCAGAAGCTGCTGCCGAGAAAATTATCTACTTCTAATTCGCCGTCAAAATAACGAAAATGCTTTAACTTGCGTGCAAAATGGCCGCGCTGAGCACAATGCGACCGTACTCGCGTGCCCCAGGCTCTAACCTGTTCTCGGAATGGTGCAGCCAATTGGAATGTTTGACTCAGGCTTTGGTGGCTTGACGGTTGCTCGTGCAGTCATCGACCTTTTGCCTCACGAAGACCTTGTTTATATTGGCGACACGGGTCGGTACCCCTATGGCAATAAGCCCGCTGCAGAAGTGCAGCGCTTTGCTCATGAAATTGCCACAAGCTTGGTAAACGATTTCGATGTGAAGCTCATTGTGGTGGCGTGCAATACCGCAGCGTCGGTTGCGCTTGAGCAATTGAAAGACACTTTGCCAGTGCCGGTAGTGAGTGTCATTGAGCCTGGTGTGAGTGCACTCGTACAAACCACGCGCAACAAGCGAGTGGGTGTTATTGGCACTGTGGGAACCATCGACTCGGGTGCATATGAACACGCCGTTGGAGCAGCAGATGCTTCGGTGTCGCTGGTGTCGGCTGCGTGCCCCGGGCTAGTTGAGTTTGTAGAGCGCGGGCAAACAAGTGGAGCAGAAGTCACACTTCTTGCGCAACGACTGCTTGCACCCATTGTGCATGCTGGGGTCGACTCATTGCTCTTGGGCTGCACGCACTACCCGTATCTTGCTCGTGTTATTAGCGATGTGATGGGCCCCGATGTAGTGCTGGTGTCGTCGGGTGACGAAACAGCATTTGCAGTGAAAGAAATGCTCGAAGTAGCTGAGCTGCAAGAAGACACAAGTCGCGTTGGGGAACACTCTTTCTATTCCTCTGGAGACCCAGAGTGGTTTGCGCATTTAGGGCGCCGACTCTTTGGTCCGGAACTGAGCGATGCTCAATCGTGGATTGTAAAATAAACATTCACTTACAAGGAGACAACATGACACGACCAGACGGACGCGCTGCTAATGAATTACGGCCACTTACCTTTCAGCGCGATTTCACCGAGATGGCAGCCGGGTCTGTTTTGGTTTCCTTTGGCAACACACGCGTGTTGTGCACAGCATCGGTCGATGAAGATGTGCCACGTTGGATGAAAGGCTCTGGCAAGGGTTGGGTCACCGCTGAATACAGCATGTTGCCAGGCTCATCGCCAGAGCGCGTCGACCGTGAAGCTGCTAAAGGCAAGCAAAGCGGACGTACGGTGGAAATTCAGCGCCTCATTGGTCGTTCGTTGCGCGCTGCATGCGACATGAAACTTCTTGGTGAGCGCCAAGTAGTGGTCGACTGTGATGTGTTGCAGGCCGATGGTGGCACGCGTACCGCAAGTATTTGTGGAGGTTTCATAGCTCTGCACGATGCGCTCACACGTGTTCAGCAAAATGGCCTCATCAAGGCTCACCCTTTGCATTCGCAATGTGCGGCTATCAGCGTGGGCATTCATAATGGTCAACCCATTCTCGATCTTCCTTACGTTGAAGACAGCTCGGCGGAAGTTGATATGAACGTAGTGATGTTGCAGCCAGTTGCTGGTGGTGAACCAAGCTTCGTTGAAGTGCAAGGCACAGCAGAAGGAAAAGCTTTCAGCCGTGGTGAACTTGATGATCTTTTGGGTTTGGCAGCACACGGGCTGGGGCAAATCTTTACCGTGCAACGCAACGTGTTGTCGACCCCGCCAACTCCCCGCACACTGGGGCGTTAACCATGGCTCTGCAACTGGTGTGTGCCTCGGCTAACCCCGGAAAAGTTGCAGAAATAGAACAACTCATGCCGCAAGGTGTTTCCTTGTTGCCACGACCCACCGCGGTGCCCGACGTTGTAGAAGACGCCAGCACTTTGGTGGGAAATGCTCGCTTGAAAGCGCGCGCCATAGTGGAAGCAACTCAGTGTCCGGCACTTGCCGACGACACAGGGTTGTTTGTCGACGTACTTCATGGTCTGCCAGGAGTGCGTACGGCGCGTTATGCCGGAGAAGAAGCCACCGATGCCGACAACAAAACAAAGTTGCTCGCAGCGTTAGAGAACGCGAGTGAACGTACGTGTCGTTTCATAACAGCCGTGGTGGTGCTGTGGCCAAATGGCGATGAAATTGTGGTGGAAGGCGTGTGTGAGGGTTCAATTGCGCTGCGCGAGACAGGAAACAGCGGTTTTGGTTTCGATGCGTTGTTTATACCTGCCGCTGGCGATGGAAGAACTTTTGCCGAAATGAATGCGGTAGAAAAAAATGCGATGTCACATCGTGGAAAAGCATTTGTAGAACTAGCGAAAGTTCTTACCAACCACGTAGGTCAATAGCCCATTCATCAACAACAAGTCCTTCACGGTGTACGAAAGCACGCTCGTGTTGCGACATTGTGGGGTCAATGTGTGCAGGTGTTACCAGAATACGTTCGCCAACTTGGGGGAGTGTCAGCGGTGCAGGGGCAGGTAACGACGCTGCATCACGCTTCACAGCAAACGTAATGTGTTCATCGGAACAAAACCACACGTCGTATCCGTCTACCTCGGGGTTGCCGTGGTCCATGCCCAGAGCTTTCAAGCCAACATCGGCAACAGCCCATTTTGCAGAGCGTGAAATAACAGTTCCTACAACGTGTGCGGCTTGGATGAAAGGAAAGCCGAGGGTCGCGTAGTGCGTGTCCATGAGTGCATAGCTGCCAGCTTGAAGCTCGGTGATGCCCGACGTTAAGTGTTCTTTGTACGTGCCGGTACCGCCAGCAGAGATGAGGTCGCCTCCAACAATTTCCGCACAAGCGTGCAGGGTTTGCATTGAAGCATTCACTTGGTGTTGTTTGTCGGCAGTCTTTTCCATCATCAGGTGGCCTTCGTAGCCCATGACCCCGCGCACGGTGAGCCCCAGCGACCTCGCTAAATCGGCGAGACGTCCGGCGTCGTCGGGTTCGCAACCACAGCGCGGCAGCCCAACGAAAACATCGATGACAACTTTTTTGAGGCCCGCACGAAATGCGGCGCGAATGGTTTCTTCAGAGTCAACAGCAATGGTGACGTTTGTTCCAGCAAGAGCACCGAGTCGTGCCACATCAACACACTCGTTGGCGAGCAAAATATCGGTGTTCAGGTTTGCCTTGGCAAGACCAAGAACTTCACGTGGAGTTGCGCATGTGAAACCCGTGTGCCCGAATCGTTCCTGCACCTTTGCCAGCGCTGTGCATTTGTGCGCTTTCACATGTGGACGCAAAGTGGTGCCCGGGTACAAGGCCGCCATGGCAGTTAAATTGTGCTCAAGCGCGTTGGCCTCAATAATGAGAGCCGGGGTTGGCAGGTCGTCAATGTACACGTGCCGACGGAGAGACTCGAACTCTCACTGGCGGCGTCCTAAGCGCCGTGCCTCTGCCATTGGGCTACGTCGGCGA
>JBIKNT010000184.1:0-3719 GCA_044358465.1 Ilumatobacteraceae bacterium | reverse complement strand
AAGGGCCGGAACTGCGCCCTGCACGGTGGGCGAAAGCTCTTGTACGACCGCTTGGAAAAGTTCTACCGAGGCAAATGGGCGAGCCGCATCGTGCACACACACCACTTCTGCACTTGTTGGCACCGCTGCCAGACCATTGCGTACCGACTGTGTTCTGCTCGTTCCACCTTGCACAGCATGTACCCGCGCATCGCTCGATGCAAAGTCGCTTACTTCAGGCACCACAACAACAACCCCAGCACTCACCTGCAGTGCGGTATCGACCGCCCATGCCAGCATCGACCGAGAGCCGAGAGCCAAAAACTGCTTCTGGGCACCAAATCGCTGCCCGCTACCCCCTGCCACCACAATGGTCCATGTCCCCGATGGGTCAATCAATGCACCAGATGTGCCCGTGGGCATATTCGAGGGTGTGCTCATGGCACCGAGGGTAGTACCGTGATGGTGTTATGTCACATGCTTCCATCATTGCCTCCAGCGAGTTTTTCTCTGCCGCCTCCCCCGCCGTCATCGATGCCATTGCCGCCTCGGCCCAGGAAAAGAGCCTGGTACGTGGCGATGTGCTGTTCAAGGAAGGCGACGCCCCCGACGCCTTGTACATCGTGCTGACTGGCCGCATTGCCATTGCCATCGACAACAAGCCACTCGACTCGCGCGAGAGCGTTGTTGCTCTCATGGTGGAAGGCAACCTCTTTGGCGACCTCGCACTGCTCGACGGAGGCGCACGCAGCGCACTTGCCCGTGCACTCGAGCCCTCCACTGTTTTGCGCATCCCGTATTCCGCAGTAGAACCCCAGCTCTCCAATAACCCCGACTTGTTGTGGGGCATCACCCGCGTTCTTGCTCGCCGCTTGCGTGCCATGGACGAAGCACTTGCCGACAGCGTTTTTCTCGATGTCACTGGCCGCACAGCAAAGCGATTGCTTGAACTCTCTGAAGGTAAAGACGAGTTTGTACTTCCCGTTACTCAAGAAGAACTTGCCGGCATGGTGGGTGCGTCACGCGAGCGCGTCAATAAAGCCATTGCAAGTTTCATTCGTTTGGGTTGGCTCGAGCAACGCGATCGTCAATACAAACTCATCAACCGTCAAAATCTTGAAGTGCGCGCGAGCTAACTCGCGCCCCATACCGCTACTCCGCTGCGCTCAGCCATTCTTTTGCACGCCGAAAAGCATCGGCGGCGTCTTCTGCACGGTGAGCAGGTCTTGTGGCATCGTGCGCAAAGGCATGTTCACCTTCAGGGTAAAACGCAATGGCTGCACCAGTAGCTCGTAACGCATCAACATCGTGAGCAGGGGTGTAGTGATCTTTCCCGCCAATTATTGCCAAAACGCTTGCTGCGTTTCCCGCCTCTAAATACTGCAACGGTTCAACTTGGCCTGCACTGCGCCAAGCTTCTGGCAGCGTGATCATTCCGTAAAAACTTGCGATGCGCGCAAAGCGAGTACTGCGCGCCGACTTAAAGCAATACATTCCGCCCATACAAAAACCCATCAGAACGGTGACGGGGGTATCGAGCATGTCGGCTGCCTCGTGCAGGTCGCTCAAGTGCTTATCGTCGTCGATGTCTTTTA
Source organism: Ilumatobacteraceae bacterium (assembly GCA_044358465.1). Taxonomy (GTDB): domain Bacteria; phylum Actinomycetota; class Acidimicrobiia; order Acidimicrobiales; family Ilumatobacteraceae; genus F1-20-MAGs119. Next base: position 2,145 of record JBIKNT010000184.1, on the reverse strand, counting down.
CTGCGGCATAGCGCGGTTCAATGTCGGCGCCAAGGCCCTTCCCAGGGAAAGGATCAACGGCGGCAACGGCCATGCCCCACTCCGTGGCCCACTGCGATACCAAATTGTCATAGAGCGGGCGCAGGCCAAAAATATCGGGGGTCACCACAAGCCCAATGCGCGGCGAGCCACTGGGGCGGGCAATTTCTACGTCGGTTCCTGAAGGCAAAGTATGTCGCACGCACTCATTGTGTCAGAGTGAGACTTGCGGTGAGACCTTCGGGGGGAACCGAGGTGATGCATGAGGCGCACGGTGCCATATGCAAACAACACACAGCACCGTCACCCACACCGACCCCTTCAACAAATACGAATACATACCCCTCGTTCGCGCCGATTTCACAACACCGGCAGTCAGAGTGATGGTGGATGAGTGGAATGCCCTCGCGCGGCGACCTTCTTGTATTGCTCATGCCAACGCCTGGGGGCTACCTGGCGAACCCGTCACTCACCTCGACCAAATGCTCGAACGCATGGGGTTCAACCGACCAGCCCACTGCGATGAAGCCGACCAGTATTTGGCACAAGTGGTGCGCATCGCTCGCACCGACGACCTCGCTGCACGTCTCGCGGTGCAACGCGTGGTTCCACACATTCTCGCCATTGCCAAGCGTCGTGGCCGCATTCACGCTGGCGGAGTTGAAGAAGCCCTCAACGCAGTAATGGCACAAGTGTGGTTGGTCATTCGCACCTACCCGAGCGACAATCGCCCGCGCAAGATTGCTGCCAACATTGTGCGCGATGTGGAATACAAAGAATTTGTTGTGCCACAAAGAAAAAGACGAACCACGGTGGAACACTTCGACCCGGAAATTTTAGATGGCTTCATACAAGACATGACGCGCGAACCAAACAGCATTCACACGGGTTGCGATGGCAGTAGCGATGCCCTCACTGAACTTGAAGCTCGCAACATGGACCCCGAACGACTTGCCCTCTTAAAACTTGTTGCCGCCGGATACACCAGCAAAGAGATTGGTGAAATTTTACGCATTCGCGCCCGCACAGTGCGCTGGCAACGTGCTGAAGCATTGAGTTTTGCACGCTCAGCGCTATCGACTGAAAACTTTAAAGCGATTCGTGTTTATGAAGAAAAAGAACGTCAACGCCTCAGCGGTGACGCAGCTTCACGCGGCGCAAGCGCAAGCTATTCATCACAACAAAAACGCTTGAACATGCCATAGCGAGGCCCGCCCACATGGGGTTCAATCTTCCACTTGCTGCCAGTGGAATTGCTGCAGCGTTATAGGCAAAGGCCCAAAACACGTTGGCTCCAATAGTGCGTAGTGTTGCACGCGACAAAGCAATGGCGTCGGCAACCAAGCGCAGGTCGCCACTCACAATGGTGAGGTCGCTTGCTTGCATTGCAACATCGGTACCTGTACCCATTGCAATGCCAACATCTGCCTGTGCCAGTGCAGCGGCATCGTTCACACCATCGCCCACCATAGCAACCGCGTATCCACGATCTTGAAGTTCGCGAATGACGGCAACTTTCTCGTCGGGCAATACTCCACCACGCACGTGATAGTCGTCGGCGTCGATGCCCACCTGTAACGCAATAGCCATTGCCGTTGCTTGGTTGTCGCCCGTGAGCAGTACCGGGGCCAAGCCCATTGCACGCAAAGTTGCAATGGCTTCTTTGCTCGTTGACTTTGGTTGATCTGCAACAACGCATACAGCTCGAGCAGAACCACCCCACGCCGCAACGACCGCTGTATTTCCTTGCGATCGCGCATCGGCAAGTGCAGTGCGCAACGGCCCAGGAATAAGAATGAGTTCCTTTTGCAACAAGCGCTCGTGACCCACCATCACACTCACGCCCTCAACAACTCCGCGCGCACCCATACCAGCGAGCGACACGAACTCTTGCACATCAGGAAGAGTTCCCGATTCTTTTTGGGCCGCTATTGCAATAGCTCGGGCGATGGGGTGTTCACTTGCTAATTCCAGTGCACCGATCATGCGCAATGCGTCGCGGCGGTCAATACCTTCGGCACACACCACATTGCGCAACTGCATGACGCCAGTGGTAACGGTTCCTGTTTTATCGAACACCACAGTGTCAATACGGCGTGTACTTTGCAGCACGTCGACGCCTTTAAT
>JBIKNT010000183.1:0-3725 GCA_044358465.1 Ilumatobacteraceae bacterium | reverse complement strand
GTAGACAAAACTGTTCCTCGGAAATTCCTGGAACCAACATGTGTGCAACAGACTGAAGAGCTGAGTCGGCAATTGATGCGGCCAAGGTAATGCGTTCTAACTCTGCTGGCGTTTTGCTTCTACGTAAGTCAATGAAAACTTCTTGAATTGATTTCCATGTGAGTTTCTGAGTCTGAGATCCATGCGATGCCACTTCAGATTCAAGTTGTTGCAGCAATTCAACAGAGACATCATGAGACTCGATACCCAAACAGACCACACCCGCCGATTCATGGTTCTCTAGCAATTCGCTCACCACAAACTGCAGCTGATCTTTTAATGACCGCTTCTCAATAATTTCCACTGGAGATTGGCTGATACGTAATTGCTGTTCTGCCTGAGCAATGTAGCGACCATCAGTAATGAGATACGACGGCGCTTCAGGGCGTAAAGACATCAACAACATGCCCGCAGAGCCAGTGAACCCTGTGAGCCAACGAATGTTGACAGCCGAAGTGACAAGAAGTGCTACGCAAGGCGACGGCGAGTCGTTGTGAGTGAGCAACTCACGCACTGCACCAATGCGCTGAGAAACATCTATTGGCGACAGAGCTTTCGCAGGCATTAGTGTTGCGTCTGGAAATAGTGAGACAAGCCAGCGACGGCCAACTCATAACCCGCGGCCCCAAAACCGGCGATGGTGCCAATTGCCAATGGGGCAACCACGCTGACATGGCGCCACGATTCGCGTCGCAAAGGCTGCGACAAATGCACTTCCACGATAGGGCCGCTATATGCGCTCAATGCATCGTGAATTGCCCACGAATAATGCGTGAAAGCTCCGGGGTTGATAATGATTGCGGCATGCTTTTGCCGTGCATCGTGAATGGCTGCTACCAGTTCAGCTTCGCTATTTGACTGCACATCGGCAAGCGCCCAGCCAAGTTTTTCTACTGCGGTACGCACAGTTGCGACATGGTCGAGCAGTGTTGCTGTGCCGTAGATTTCTGGCTCACGCGTACCCAGTAGCTGCAGGTTGGGGCCGTGCAAGAGAAGCACCGACTTCACATTTTTTTCAAGAGCCATAATGCAGAGTACCTCTTTACGACTTGTTGGCCATGCGATTAAGGGCCTCGACAACCGACTCTTGCGCAACTGGCGAGACCGTTTCTAAGCCATTTGGCCCATCGAGAATAAAGGTGAGGCCGTCGAGAGCCTTTTTATCTCGAGCCATTACTTCTAACCACTCTTGTGCGCTCATGGTGCTCGGCAAGGAAGCTTGCAAGCCATAGGTGTGAATGACGTTGTAATGATGTTCAACCCTCGCGCTATCGATGCGACCCAAGACATGAGCAAGATGAGCCGCACACAGCAAGCCAATGGCCACCGCTTCACCATGGGCATATTGGTGATGTGTGGTGGTTTCAATTGCGTGGCCAAACGTATGGCCGTAGTTCAACAATGCCCTGACGCCGCCTTCGCGCTCATCGGCCGCAACAATAGTGGCCTTGATTTTGACGCAGAGCGCAATGCGTTCTTCCACCGACAAGGCAAGCATGTCGTCGCCGGTGAGAAAGTGGTACTTTGCCACTTCTCCCCAGCCGCAACGCAATTCTCTTTCGGGCAAAGTGTCTAAATAGTTGGTATCGCAAATGACTCCACTGGGTTGCCAAAATGCGCCTACAAGGTTTTTACCTTCCGGCAGGTTGACGCCCGTCTTGCCACCGATTGCCGCATCGACCATTGCCAAGAGAGTGGTTGCCACATGAACCACCGCTGTACCGCGATGATAAGCAGACGCCGCAAACCCGGCGACATCGGTGACTAACCCACCGCCTACACCAATGACAACATCGTTACGCGTAAGGCCGAACTGTGCGAATTGACGACACAGATCTTCGATGGTTGATAACGACTTATGTTCCTCACCAGCAGGAATGTGAATGGTGAGTGTAGGAATTTCTAAATCAGGAATGGTGGCAATACCCGACTGTGTCACCACAACCGCTCGCCTAGCCGAAGCTGGCAAAAGTCGGTTGATGTGCGAGACGGCACCCTTCCCTACGAAGACGGTGTAGGAACGTTCGCCCAGCGGTACGGCTACTTCTTGAACTGGGGGTAGAGAATTCAGACTCATTGGGTACTCACAACGCTGAATGATTGATAGTAGACATCACGGTTCTCACAATACGTTGAATCGACATTGTGTCGGTGGAAATTTCCATATCGGCAGCGGCTTTGTACCAAGGGTTCCTTCGCGTCATCAGCGACTTCAAAACATCTTCTCGTGCGCCTTTTCCGCTCGCCTGTGCCAATAGCGGCCTATTTTGAGAACGAGCGGTGCGCTCGAGCATGGTGTCGATTGACGCCTGCAGCCACACAACAAGCAGGCCCTCACTCTTCTTTTCTGCCAAAAGTGTTCGACACTTCTCAGATTCGAGAATTCCACCACCCGTAGAAATGACAAGCGGACGATCTTCGCTCAAGAGTTCTGCAAGTTTGATTGCTTCTTGAGAGCGGAAGAACTCTTCACCTTCTTCAGCAAAAATATGAGCAATATCTTTTTGAGTATCACGCTCGATGGCTGCATCGGTATCGACGAAGTCCCGATCTAATTCTTTTGCTAAAACGCGCCCAACTGTGCTTTTTCCAGTGCCCATGAGGCCAATGAGAACTACATGATGCACCGGAAGAGGCGCACTAATCACAACGACTCAATAAAGGACCGATGATTCCTTTGGAATTCCGCAACAGAGTCACCACCGAATTTCCTTTGTGCTTCTGCTGCGAGAACTAAGGCAACCATGGTTTCTGCGACGACGCCCATAGCGGGAACCGCAGTAACGTCGGTTCGCTCTTTGAAACTCACCGTATTTTCTTTGGTGACAGTATCGACAGTTTGCAGAGTTGGCCTGTTTAACGTTGCTAACGGCTTCATTGCAGCACGCACCACAACCATTTCGCCGGTTGTCATTCCACCTTCAGTACCACCAGCTAATGCTGAGAGACGGTGGTACACACCGTTTTGCGCATCCCATTCAATTGCATCGTGAGCCTGACTGCCCCTTCGACCTGCAACTTCAAAACCATCACCAATTTCCACACCTTTGACTGCCTGAATACTCATGACCGCCTGGGCCAACATGGAATCGATCTTGCGATCCCAATGCACATGACTGCCAAGACCAACTGGCACCCCGTAAGCAAGAACTTCAACTACCCCACCGAGGCTGTCGCCTTCACGAGCGGCATCTTCAATTGCTGTCACCATACGTGCTTCAACCGACGTGTCGAAACAGCGCACAGGGCTTTCATCGATTGCCGCAAGATCGGACATCGTGGGGCGTACCTGAGACGGGGCGCGCACGTCGCCCATTTGAATGACATGGGAAAGAACTTCAATGCCGATGGACCGCAAGAGAAGTTTGGCGAGAGCACCCGCAGCAACACGAGCTGCTGTTTCGCGGGCACTTGCTCGTTCGAGCACATCGCGAGCATCGGTAAAACCATATTTTTGCATTCCCGCAAGATCGGCATGACCCGGGCGAGGTTGCGTGAGTGGATCTTTGGTCTGACCAGGCGCGGGAGACATTTCTTCATGCCATTTATCGCTACGGAACCATTCAGTGTTTTGAATTTGAATAGCAACCGGCGAACCCAGGGTGCGCCCATGGCGTATGCCACCGAGGAGCAAAATTTCATCGACTTCAAAACGTTGGCGTGGTCCGCGGCCAAAACCTAAGCGA
>JBIKNT010000182.1:0-3743 GCA_044358465.1 Ilumatobacteraceae bacterium | reverse complement strand
CGCCACTAAGACTTCCATCACCAGCTCTTCTGGCCAGTCTCGCTGACCTCGCAATTGCACATCTGCATCGGCGAGCAACACAATGCCTTGAGCAATGGCATCGCTCCCCAACTTCTCAGCTTGCTGCATTGCTTTGCGCGCGGGGAACTCACTGCGAATACCGAGCAGCGCCATGGCATCGGCTGGCGACGACACGTTTTCCCCATCCAAACGCGCAAAGCGTTCGAAGTGCCTGTGCAACAACACCATCACTTGAAGTGGATGCATCTCGCCAGCGTGCATGAGACGATGCAGCACCTTGAGAGCTTCGCCAGTATTGCCCGTATCGATTGCATCGGTGAGATGCCATGGTGCAGTGGAGCCCGATTCGCCGAGAAACATAACGACATCGTCGTAGGAGAGCTTTTTGCCTGCACCATAGGTAGAGAGCAACGTGTCGATGATGCCCGGGAAGCGACCCGTGTCGTTTCCTAGGGTTTCATTGATTGCCGAAATGGCGTGAGGGTCGAGGCGTAAACCCGCAAGTTCTAACTGTTCACGGAACCACAGCTCGCGCTCTTTGGGCTTTTGAGAGACCGCGGTTGCAACGGTGGATCCGCCCGCTTTCTTAATGGCATCGAGAACAGACTTTGCTACTGCACCAGTTGCAGTGAAAATGAAATCGGTTGCCGCAACTGGGCTCGCTAAGTAGCCAACAAGTGGTTGCAGTGCATCGACCTTGGGCACATTGATGTGTCGCAGCACCACAACACGACGTTCGGTAAAAAGAGCCAATGTGTTTGCGGCATCGACTGCGGCCCGCACTGCTATTTCAATTTCCTCAACAGTGGATTTTTCTGCGTCGTAGTCGTCGAGCATGAGCGACCGATCGCCATCGCCGATGAGTTCATGCACGCGAGTGCCAAGTTCTTCCAATACGAGCGATTCATCGTCGCCAGTAATGAGATAAATCGTCACCCCCCTAGTGTCGCACAGCGCTGTCCGATGACCGCCACCCACCACACCCAGCGCACCCCAAAACGCATCGGGAGCATCACCACGTCACCCCACCCGGCACCAACGAGACCAGCGAGAAGACACACCGGAAGCCCCACCAACATCACGAGACCAGCCATAGGGACGGCAAATAGGTTGGTGACGAGACCAATGGGGCTCAAGCGCCCAAAGACCAAATACACCGGTAAAGCCGTACCAATTTGAGCGGCCGTCGTTGTTGCGAGTGGAAGTGCAACAAGGTTTGGCATGCGACACCGTTGCAACACACGCTGCAAAGGCGCAGTGAGAATAATGAGCCCTGCGGTTGCGCCCGACGACATCCAAAAGCCCACTTGCCACATCAACATTGGGTCAATAACAACAAGCCCCGCAACACACAGCCCAAGCACCACTAAAGATTTCACCTGCCAGCCCGCAGTGAAACACAACACCGATATCGCTGCCATTGTTGCAGCGCGCAACACCGACGGTTCAGCACGTGTCAACACGGTGAACCACATCAACACAAAAAGCGTGGCAGTGAGTCGCGCACGAGGACGCATACGAGTGAGGAGTGGCGCAGCGGCCGCTAAAACAAAAGCAATGTTTTGCCCCGATACCGCAGTGAGATGCGATAACCCCGAATCACGAAAGGCGCCAATCATCTCGCGGGGTTGATTGCGATCATCGCCAATGACCAACCCCAAAAAGAGAGCAGCTTCATTGGCCGGCAAACCTGAAGCACCAGCGGCAAGCAATCGACGAATGCGATTTGTTGCACGCGTAAAAGCAGAACCATCACTCCATGTTGATGCCACTTTTACATTGGAGAGTTGACCAACGATGTGCTGAGTTGCACGCGTCTTTTTTTGCGTTGCCGACACTTCACTGCGCTCAGCAGTGAGATACACCGACTCCCCTGCAAGGTGCTGGGCAACTCGCCGCGCACTCCCGCCATACAGCGTTACTTGATATCGCCAACCCTCGAGTTGAAATACTGCCCGCACAGCAGAACTACGACTCGCAGCGTTTACCACCATTGGGTCTGTAACTAAAGTGGCGACTCCAGCAAAACTTCCCATTGGGGCGAGCTCTACTTTCTTCCACTCCACCTGGCACCGCAAAACGAGAAACACCACAAATACGCTGCTGGCAAGCACAGCAAGCAAAACGCGATGAAACCACCATTGAGCACTGCGGGTCTCGTACGATTGGGCCATGAGCGCACCAGAAGAACTACGCACGAAGCGACCACGCATCGTGCCCGATGGCATTGTTGCTCATAAGCGCGACCTCGCCCAACGCGGTGGCTTCACTGCTGTTGGCATTGCTGGTGTGGTGTCGCTCTTTGGGGCCGCCGTTCTCGCTCTCACCAGTAGCGCATTCTTTGGAGCCATTGGTTTCATTGCCATTTCCTGCGGAGTACCGCTACTGCCCATGGTGGGGCTCCCCGCTCGCACGGGTGCGGCGCGTTGGCTCATTGCCATTGTGGGAAGTGCAGTTATTTGGTGGTGGGTGGGGCAACTCTCTGCTGCGCGCGTGCGCAAGTTCGCTGTTGCTAGTTGGGCCGATTGGGCAAAAGAGTTTGGCCTATACGCAGCAGCGCTTGTGCTGGGCGTTATTTGTGCTTTGCTCATTGCTGCGAAATCTTTGGGTGCCTTGTAATTTCTACAACGCAAGAAAGGGTTTCATTGCCGCAAGTTTTCCGTCGCCAATTCCGGGCACTTTCAACAAATCTTCCGCCTTGCCAAATGGTCCGTTCTTTGTGCGAAATGAAATAATTGCTTGTGCAGTAGAGGGCCCCACGCTGGGCAACGCTTCCAATTCAAGAGCAGTAGCCGTGTTGATATTGATGAGAGCACTCTTCACCGACGACTCGGTTGCTCCAACTATCGCCGCGGCAACTGTGGACGATGGTGCACTTGGTGTTGTGGGCAATTTTCTTTGCACAGCAACAGTGGTGTGAGGCTTTTTGCTGGAACGAGTGGGTATGTACACCTGCTCTGCATCGAGCAAAGGAAGCGCCAAGTTCACCGCAGCGGTGTCGGCACTTGCCGTGACCCCACCCGCTGCATTGACTGCATCGATAACCCGTGCAGTGGGTTTCAGTCGATACACCCCGGGTGTGTTCACCGCACCTGCAACATGAACAACTACTTCACGCACACCAACAAGCGTCGTATTTGGTATTGCACCAACAACGGACGATGAAGAAGAGTCACTTGTGCTAGCGATACTCACCAGAGGAATTGAGTTTTCCAATGGTGGTGCAGGCGCTCGCAGCAACCACCATGCGCCCACGCACACCACGGCGACCGAACCTGCTGTAGCAAAAGCTCGCGCCGGGCCGTACCACTGCAAGAAATGGGAACACTTTTCTTCGAAACGTTTGAGGTATTTCATACCTCCGTGTGTGCATTACCCACCCGAAAGTGGCAACTACTTAGAAAAGTGCTGCGGTGAGCTGCTTGCGGTATTTCGCAGTGCGTGGGTCTTCTGGGCCCATTGTTTCCAAAATATCGACGTACTTCTGACGAGCTACTTCGTCGGACTTCACGGTTGCCAGCAACTCAACAAGTTGGGTATCGAAATCGTCAACGGGGTCGAGCGCCAAACGTGCAGATGCAGCCACTTTGCGCACGTCTTCATTTTCAGGAACGCGCGTCAATAACTGCAAAGCCTCGGTGGCGCGTTCGGTACGCACCATGATGCGCGCCATCGCAACAACTGCTTCGCTGTTTCCTGGCTCAATTGATAGTGCAACACGC
>JBIKNT010000181.1:0-3773 GCA_044358465.1 Ilumatobacteraceae bacterium | reverse complement strand
GGAGAAGTGACTGCCCAAGGGGTAACCCACATCTCGAGTGACCAGCTTGCTGAACTTGCTGCTGTGAATGCGGCAAAGGTCCGTAAAGACCTCTCGTATCTCGGAAGCTACGGAGTACGTGGCGTGGGTTATGAAGTCGCTTTCCTCTCTTATCAAATTCAGCGTGAACTCGGTGTGAACCACGAATGGCCCATTGTCATTGTGGGTGCCGGCAACTTGGGTCAGGCCCTTGCCAACTATGGAGGATTTGTTGAGCGTGGGTTTGGCCTGGTGGGTGTTTTCGACACCGACCCCAGCAAAATCGGCACTTACGTGGGTGGAATATGCGTGCAGCACCTCGATGAACTCTCCGAAGTGGTCCAAACGCGCGGTGTGAGCATTGGGGTGCTCGCCACGCCTGCGGCCACAGCCCAAGAGGCGGTGAACCGCCTGGTGCGCGCGGGGGTGGGTTCGATTCTCAATTTCGTGCCCATGGTCTTGTCTGTTCCACGGGGGGTACACATCAGCAAGGTCGATTTGGCCGGAGAATTGCAGATTTTGAGCTATTACGAGCAACAAAAGGTGAATTCTTTAAGTCACATCCAGGCAACGACTACCTCCTCGCGCGCTGTGAGCGCATAGCGTAGGCACTGTATGTCTGTTGTCGTCATTGGAGTGAACCACCGCACGAGCCCTTTACAGGTGCTTGAAAAGGTGTCGATCAATCCCACCGATATGGCGAAGGCATTGCATTCGTTGTCATCACGGAACAACATTCGTGAAGCGGTTGTACTTTCAACATGTAACCGCACCGAGGTGTATGCAATTACTGAAAAGTTTCATGCGGCCTATGCCGACATCAGCGACTTTTTCTGTGAACTCGGTGGGCTTGTTCCTGATGAATTGAACAACCACCTCTACAGCCAACATGACGATGCAGCAATTACCCATCTTTTTGAAGTTGCGTGTGGGCTCGATTCTGCAGTCATTGGTGAAAATGAAATTCTCGGACAAGTGCGCGATGCATGGACCAATGCGCAAAGTGAAGGCGCATCACGTTCTACGTTGAATCTTCTTTTCCGTCATGCACTTGAAACAGGTAAACGAGCACGCACCGAAACTGCTATTTCCCGTTCCACCACGTCAATATCTTTTGCTGCAGTAGAAATGGCACGCGACCTCCTTGGCACTCTGGCCGACAAAAAAGTACTCATTGTCGGCGCGGGCGAAATGGGAGAAGGTGTTGCTACGGCAATTGCTGCAAACCCCGGAACTGAAATCACAGTAGTGAATCGCACCGCTGCGCGCAGTGAAGAACTTGCAAACCGTTTAGGCGCATCAACATTGCCGCTAGAGAGTCTCGATGCAGCATTGAAACAAGCTGATGTGCTGGTGACGTGCACTGGTTCAGGAAACTTCATTCTCGATTACGAAAAAGCTCAAAAAGTAATGAGTGCGCGTTCTGGCAAGAAACTCTTTGTGGTCGACATTGCGGTTCCACGTGATGTGGAAGCAAACGTAGGACAACTCGACAATATTGAATTGCGTAACCTCGATGACCTTCGCGATTGGGCGCGTAAAGGCGTTGAACAGCGCGAAGGCGAAGCAGCAAAGGTGCGCGTCATCATTTCAGAAGAGTTAGAGCGCTACACCATCGACTCAACAGCGCGCCAAGCTGCGCCACTCATTGCTGCATTGCACGAGACCGCAGAAGAAATTCGCATCGCGGAACTTGAACGCTATGCAAAGCGACTCGCTGCTTTAACCGATGAGCAACGTGAAGCTGTGGAAGCACTCACCAAGGGAATCACAGCGAAAATGATGCACCAACCCGCTGTGCGGTTAAAAGAAGGTGCAGGAACTCCACAGGGTGAGCGCCTCGCCGATGCCGTGCGCGACCTCTTTCATCTTCACTGATGAACATGAGATACCAGTGACACAAAAGATCCTCCGAATTGCAACTCGGCCCAGCCCTCAGGCTCGTACGCAAGCGCAATTTGTTGCCGACTCAATTACTCGTGAGAACCCTGAAGTTGAGTGCAAGTTGGTTTTTGTGGAAAGCACGGGCGATCAGCGTGCCGATGTTCCACTTCACCAGATGGCTGGTCAAGGTATTTTCGTTAAGGAAATTCAGCGGGCAGTGCTCGATGGGCGCGCCGATATTGCAGTGCATTCAGCAAAAGATCTTCCCACCATTACTGAATACGGTTTAGAAATTGGAGCATGGTGTGCGCGACGCGATGCGCGCGATGCACTCATTGGTAACTCTCTCGAGCAACTGGAATCGGGAGCAACAATTGCAACAGGGTCGGTACGCCGGCGTGCACAGTTGCGAGCAATGCGTCCCGATCTTCAATTTGTTGAATTGCGCGGCAATATTGGCACGCGGCTAGAAAAAGTACCCGATGGTGGCGCAGTGGTGATGGCAGTTGCAGCACTTGAGGTGCTGGGGCTCACAGAGAAAATCACTGAAGTTCTTGACCCAGAATTTTTCGTACCGATGGTGGGTCAAGGTTGTGTTGCTGTGGAACATCGATTCGGCGATTTAGACACACAAAACATTGTCCAGTCAATAGATCACAAGGCAACGCGATACGCAGTAGAAATTGAACGTGCTTTTTTGAGTGTTTTGGGCAGTGGTTGTTCGTTGCCCGTTGGTGCTTACGTCAACGATCAGAATATTCTCACTACCTTTTTAGCCTCAGATGACACCGCACAAGCTCGTTCTATTTCAATGCAAGCTGAAGTTTCAGATGAAGAAAATGCAACGTTTATTGCTGCTCAACTAGCTCGTACCTCGCGCGAGCAAATGGGAAGGCGTTAGAAGAGTGGCATCATTGCCGTTAAGTGGTCGGCAAATTGTGGTGACACGTGCTTTAGAACAGGCTGGTCCAATAGTTGATGTGCTGAGTGCCGCCGGCGCCAATGTTATTTCTTTGCCACTCATTGAAATTATTGAACCTCTCGATGGAGGAACAGCACGCGATGCAGCGCTGGCAAATATCGGTAGCTATGAATGGCTGGTGGTGAGCTCACCTAATGGTGCACGTCGGGCTGTTGGTGCACTCCAAGACGCAGTCAAGAACTCCACTCGCATTCCATACATTGCTGTTCTGGGAAATGGCACCCGAGAAGTGATTGAAGGCGTTGCGGGAATCAAAGTAAATGTGCAGGCTGAAATTCCTAGTGGGGAAGGACTCGTGCATAGCTTTCCCACGCATTTAAATGGGTCACAAGAAAAAAGTGTGCTTCTTGTGCAAGGTGAAGGTGCCGACCTCACCATTGTTTCCGGGCTCACAGAAAAGGGCTGGGAAGTCACACGAGTGAATGCATATCGCACTGCTCATTGTGTTCCTTCATCCGAGATGCGAGCAGAGGTAGAGCAGGGTGACGCTGTTGTCTTTGCCTCTGGCAGTGCCGCACGAAGTTGGGTATCGGCTCTAGGAACTGAATTCCGAGGAAAAGTAGTTGTCATCGGGCCCGTGACACAGAAAGTTGCTGCATCACTTGGCCTTGAGGTTCATGCAGTGGCAGAAGTACCTACTCCTGAGGGTATTTGCGCGGCCCTCGTTGTGCTTTTTGCATAACAACCTCCATAACATTCGGTTGTGGCATTTCCCCTATCGCGCCCCCGTCGACTTCGTACATCTTTCGCTATGAGAGAACTCGTTGCTGAAACACGTTTGCATACCAGCAATTTTGTCGCACCACTTTTTGTGAAGGAAGGAATTTCTTCACCTCAACCTATTGCCTCACTTCCCGGGGTCGTGCAGCACTCTTTAGATTCACTACAA
>JBIKNT010000180.1:0-3784 GCA_044358465.1 Ilumatobacteraceae bacterium | reverse complement strand
CCACAACTCGTGCGGACAAAAAAGTATAAATGCTGAGTGGAAGTGACTTAAGTACTTGCCATTTGGCGGGTGCTACCGCAATGGTCGTACCATTTCACTATGACTGGAACGCTCGTCCTTCTTCGCCATGGCCAAAGTACCTGGAATGAACTCAACTTGTTCACGGGCTGGCACGACGTGGAACTCACCGCCCTCGGGAAAAGTGAGGCATCGGCTGCGGGAACCCTCATGAAAGCAGAAGGCCTGGTCTTCGACTTTGCACACACCAGTTTGCTCACCCGCGCAGTGCGCACCTGCAATTTGGCACTCGAAGCAATGGACCAAATGTGGTTGCCCTTGCAGCGCCACTGGCGATTAAACGAGCGTCATTACGGTGCTCTTCAAGGTCTCGATAAGAAGGCAACAACGGAACTCCATGGTGCAGAACAAACCAATTTGTGGCGTCGTAGTTACGACACGCCACCCCCACCAGTCGATACCACAAGCCCCGAACATCCGGCGAACGATGCGCGGTATCGCTTCATTGCCCCGCAAGATCTTCCTGCCACTGAATGTTTGAAAGATGTTGTGGCCCGGGTTCTTCCCTACTGGAATACGGAAATAGCGCCTCAATTACAGGCAAATATGAATGTTTTGGTAGTTGCCCATGGCAATAGCTTGCGGGCCCTCATCATGTATTTGGAAAGCATTAGCGAAGCAGCCATTGCAGAATTGAACGTTCCTACTGGCGTGCCACGCAAGTACACCTTTACTTCTTCCATGTCGGTGAGCGACTCCACATACTTAGGCGACGCCGACGCCATTGCCCAGGCGGCAGCTGCCGTGGCAAACCAATCCAAATAATTGGTTTAGGATATGGTCATGGCCTCAAAGAAAACACCGCTCCAATACCTCGCACAAGTTCCCTTGTTCTCTTCATGCAGCACTCGCGACCTTGGCAAAATTGCTAAAGCCGCCGACCGCATCAACATGGTTGCAGGCACCACCATCATCACCCAAGGCACTGCCGGTAAGCAGGCCTTCGTGTTGCTCAGTGGTTCTGCCACCGTGAAGCGCAACGGCAAAAAAATTGCCACCGTGCAAGCAGGCGCCATTGTTGGCGAGCTCTCACTCCTCGACCGCGGCTCACGCACTGCCACTGTGGTGTGCGATACCGATTGTGAACTCCTTGTTGTTGATGCCCGCCACCTTTTTGCGGTTATCGATGAAGTTCCGGCCATGGCTCACAAGTTGTTGGCGGCTCTTGCCACCCGCATTCGTGATCTAGACCGTGCTCATTACGGCTGATAGCAACTAAGTTATATGGTGCTATGACTTCAGCACCACAGAACCCCAGCACCTCGTCAACACCGCGTCGCTTCAAGCCGCATCAACTCTCCATCGCCATTGGCTGTGGCGTGGGTGCATTTGCCTTGGTCTCCGGAGTCATTCCGCAGTTCACCAAATGGCACGGCGACTCTGAAGTTTCTCGCAAAGTGTTTGGTGGTATTCCTGGCCCTATCCAAGCTGCTTTTTATTCCATTATTCCCATGATGATTGTGTGGGGGTCATTGCGCTTTGCCGACCGCATTCGCAACTGGGAACGCGGCACTTCCGACCGTCGTCGCACCACAGCAAAAAATGCCAAGCGCCGTTTAGCCGACTACCGCTCTGGTGTCTACATGCGCACCTTGCTACGCGACTCAGCAGCTGGCCTTATGCACTCCATGATCTACTTCGGTTTCATGGTGCTGCTCGGTGTTACCACCGTGTTGGAAATCGATCACCAACTCCCTGAAAGTTTGAAGTTCTTGCATGGCCGCACCTACCAGGCCTATGCACTCGTCGGTGACCTTGCTGGTGTGGTGTTTACCGTTGGTGTGTTGTGGGCCATTGTGCGCCGCTACGTGCAGCGTCCGTACCGCATTCGCATTAAAACAAAACCTGAGCACGCTGCAATTCTTGGCGTGTTGCTTGCCATTGGTTTTACCGGCTTTGGTGCTGAAGCGTTCCGCATCGCACAAAGTCAAGCCGCTGGCCTGAACATGGATTTTGAAAAGTGGAGCATTGTTGGTTACCCCATTGCACAAACGCTCAAAAATGTAAGCGCTGGCAGTTTAGAAACATGGCACCAAGTGTGGTGGGTCAGCCACGTTTTGACCTTCATTGCATTCCTCGCCTTGTTGCCCATCACCATGTTGCGCCACATTTTCACTTCACCGCTCAACATGTACTTGAAAGACCGTGAGCGTCCAAAGGGTGCAATGAAAGCAATGCCAAACCTCACCGAAACTGGTTTGGAATCATTTGGCGCCTCACTCATTGAAGACTTCACGTGGAAACAACTCCTCGACACCGACGCATGCACCATGTGTGGTCGTTGCACCAGCGTGTGCCCAGCACATGCCACGGGTAAGTCTCTCGACCCTCGTGAAATTGTTTTGAAGGTTGGCGAAGTGATGGCCGCTACTGCAGCACACGCTGAAGGTGGGCGCGTATCGCCACCACTTGGCACCGTTAAAGACATCGCCATTGGCAGCAACTCGGTCTTTGAGAGAATTACCGCCGAAGAAGTGTGGGCATGCACCTCATGCAAAGCATGCGATGAAATTTGCCCAGTCAACATTGAAATTCTCGACAAGATTCTCGACATGCGTCGTTACCTCTCACTCATGGAAAGCAACTTTCCTGCTGAACTGGGTAACGCTTACCGTGCCATGGAAAACCAAGGCAACCCTTGGGGCATGAACCAAGGCGAGCGTGCCGATTGGGCAAAAGACCTCGACGTTGAAGTAGTCGACCCAGGTGCAGCATTCAATTCTGAGTATCTCTACTGGGTGGGTTGTGCGGGTTCATTCGACGACAAGAACAAAAAAGTAACGCAGTCAATGGCACAACTCTTGAAGCGCGCCAATATTGACGTTGCCATTCTTGGCCCGAGCGAAATGTGCACCGGCGACTCTGCTCGCCGCAGTGGTAACGAATATCTCTTCCAAATGCTTGCGATGCCCAACGTAGAAATGTTGAATGGCATGGGCGTGAAGAAAATTATTACCCAGTGTCCGCACTGCTTCAACACGCTGAAAAATGAGTACCCGCAACTCGGTGGCAATTACGAAGTAGTGCACCACAGTGAATTGCTTGAAGAACTCATTGCCAATGGCACACTCGACATGAGCAATGCCACCCTCGACGACCGCATTACGTATCACGACTCGTGCTACCTCGGTCGTCACAACGATGTTTATATGGCTCCACGTAAAGTGGTGGGCAGCATCAAGGGTGTACAAGTAGTGGAGATGCCACGCAACGGCACCAAGGGAATGTGCTGTGGCGCCGGTGGTGCTCGCATGTGGATGGAAGAAAGCATCGGCACCAAGGTGAACGACGAACGTGCGCGCGAAGCAATTAGCACGGGCGCGAGTCGTGTCGCTACCGCTTGCCCGTTCTGCTACATCATGCTCGACGACGGTGTAAAAGCTGCTGGCGTGGAAGAAGGCTCAGTAAAAGTTGCCGACATTGCTATTCACGTTCTCGATGCTCTTGAGAACGGCGAGCGCAAGTTGGCTGCGAGCGATACACCACTCGCATCACCTGTTGCCGGAAGCTAACTATTTAAAGTTTTCGAAATAGCGACTCGGGGTTGGCCCGCGTTGCCCTTGGTACTTTGAACCAGATGCGCCCTTGCCGTATGGCTTGTCGGCGGGCGTAGTCATCATCATGAAACTCACTTGGCCAATTTTCATGCCGGGGTACAGCGTGATGGGCAAGTTTGCCACGTTCGATAACTCAAGTGTGATGTGGC
>JBIKNT010000179.1:0-3818 GCA_044358465.1 Ilumatobacteraceae bacterium | reverse complement strand
TGTCTGATGGGCCAGCACCGCGTGTTTTGCCAACACTTGTTGGGCTGACTACTGCTGAAGCAGAAGCAAAAATCACCGAACTTGGTTTGGTGTTCGCCGTTGTTGAAGAAGATTTCAACAAAGACGTGGGCGTTGGTTTGGTGGGCGGGCAGTTGCCGGCAGCTGGCGAAAGCTTGCCGCGTGGTGGCAGCGTGAGCTACTGGGTGTCGAAAGGCCCACGCATGGTGGCTATGCCGGTCATCATTGGCCAATACAAAGCCGCCATTGCAAAACTTCTGTCCGACGCAGGCTTTGTGTATGGCACCGAGTCGGGCAAACCCGAACGCAGATTGAAGAGCGCAACTATTGCAGGTGAGCCAGTAGGAAACGGTAAAGAAGTTCCTGAAGGTTCCACTGTTGATCTCACTTACTACGGCTGACGTTCAATGGATCGTGACTCGACGCTCGTCGAATCTGCTGGAGTAGATGAAGTTTCCATTGTTCCGTGGCCATTGCTGCGCGGGAAAAAAGTTGTTAAGAAAGCTGCGCATCGCATTGGTTTAAATCGCGCCTGGGCAACGTTCATTGTTCTGCTTGCAGGTCTTTTTACTGTGAGTTTCACCATCACCGTGTTGGTGGTGTCGTTAGAAACCATTGCAACCGATTTAAAAACAACAACGAGCACCATCAACTGGGCACTCACCGGCCCCATGTTGGCGTTCGGTGTTGTTGGCCCGGCATTCGGTAAAGCTGGCGACCTCTGGGGTCACAAGCGCGTATTCGTATTGGGGCTTTTATTCGCAGGCATCTTTGCTGCACTCACCGCCGTTGCATGGAACGCAACAAGCATGATTGCCTTTCGTACGTTGTCGGCCACTGCGGGTTCAGCAACAAGCCCGAGTGCGCTTTCCTATGTCAATCGACTCTTCCACCCCGAAGAACGCGTGAGGCCACTTGGCTATTGGAGCTTTGTCACTGCAGGTGCGCCTGTTCTCGGTGTGGTCATTGGTGCGCCCATTGTTGCTGCAGTGGGGTGGCGCATCATCTTTATTGTGCAAGCGCCTTTATGCATGCTTGGTGTGCTGGTGGCTTGGCGTTTGTTGCCAGAAACTCAACGCCTCAAAAATGTGAAGTTCGATATTGCCGGGTCGGTCACACTCGGCATTGGCACCACGTCGTTATTGCTCTCTATTAACCGTGGACACTCATGGGGGTGGACCAGTGCGCCAGTGCTTGCGCTCATGTTCACCGGAGTTTTGGTGCTCATGTTGTTCGTGCGCATTGAACGCCGAGCCGAGGCTCCGCTCTTGCCCCTCAAATGGCTGCGCACGCGCAACGTGGTATTTCCCATTTCCAGCCAAGCCCTCACGAACTATGCATACATGGGTGGCTTTTTCGTGATGCCACAACTCATGGACAAAGGTCTTGGCTATTCCACTTCTCACATTGGGTGGTTGGTCATTGCGCGACCACTGGTGTTTACCATCGTTGCGCCATCGGCAAGTTTTCTCACCGTGCGTATTGGTGAACGACGCAGCGGAATGATTGGAGCCTTCGGCGTGTTGTGTTCCATGTTGCTCCTCAGCACCGTTGGTGTGGGCACGTCTGACTGGGTGATTGCTGTGGGGCTTGGTTTGTCGGGTGCCGGCTTGGGTCTTGCCTCGCCAGCATTAACCTCGCTCGTTACTTCTGCCGTCAATGAACAAGATGTGGGTGTTGCAGGTGCAATGCAACAACTCATGACCCAACTCGGTGCTGTCATTGGAACCACGGTGATGATCACCATCCATGAAACAACAATGGGCAGCGGCGTTGTTCAGAGTTATGGGTTTGCACTCTTGTCGGGTGCGTTTGTGGCGGGCCTTGGCATTATTGCCGCAGGAGCCTCGCGTTCACTTAAGCGGTAATTGCTTTAATCTCTGCGGCAATTGCCAATGCAATTGTTGCCGCATCGCCGGTTTGAGGAATCGCTGTTTGCATTCCCATCACCTTCATCATGTCGCCTTCAATTTTGATTTTGCCCGACATGAAGGCTTGCATCACAGCCGATGGGTCTTGGTCGACAAACAACTTGCTCGCTGTTTCATAGTCGGTGGTGACCGTGGCTTCAGGGTCGGTGAGTTCACCAAGTTCTAATGCCATATCGCCTGAAGAGGTGTCGATGAAACCCTTCACGGTGCTGTCATCAAAGGGGGCTTGAGTAATGACCATGTTGATTTTCACCACAACGGTGATGGGCGGCGTTTGAGCTTTGTACTTGTCGCGAATGTCGCGAGCAGCAGCAACCCACTCGGTGGAAAGAAATTGGTATGTCACGGGATTCACAATAGTGGCGTACCCGAGAGCCCTACCTCAGCGAGGTGAGAAATAAGTGCTTTGCCCTCAGTTGTTTCAACGGGAGTGGTGATATCGCTCGTCCAGTACCGCGATGACGAACCAATATCGGAAGCCAATGTTGCACCCTGGTGCATGGCAAGGCGCACATTGGCCCATCGCGCAACACCGGTATCGAACATGCCGCCCACCCATGCGTCAATGCCGTGTTCGTGGCATTCATTCAATAACCGCACACATGCGGGGTAACCAAACTTCGCGGGCTTCATTGTGATGTCGGTGCATTCGTGGTTCAATGCCGCGCTCATTGCTTCTTCAGTTGTGCGCACACCTTCATCGAGTGCAACACGCACAGAGGCAGTAGCAACAAGCGCCTGATGCGTCGCGGTGTCGTGTGCGGCAAAGGGTTGTTCCACCAAGTCGAGACCGAGTTCATGCAGGGCTGCTACGTGGGCAAGGTCATCTGCGCCATAAGCACCATTGGCATCGGCCACCAGCATCACGTGGTCGGGGAGTGCACTGCGCACAGCACGAATGGGTTCAATGTCGTAGTTCGGTGCAATTTTCATTTTGATGCGGCCATAACCTTCGCGCACCGCAACAGCAGCACTCAACGCGAGTTCATCGAGTGAACCCGTATTGCCGAGCGTGGCCCCTGCAAGTGCATCGCCAGTTTCACGTGTAGTGAAGCATTGCGTGAAGTCAATATTGTCGGCACGCAATTGTGCATCGAGCAGTGCCATCTCGAGAGCGGCAACAGCCATGGGGAAGCGCACCAAGGCATCGGGGTGATGTTCGCCAATGAGAGCGCGCAGGTCGAGTGCGCTCAGTGGAATTTCACGCGTGGTGAATTGCGATGTCAAGAGAGGGAAAAAGATGTCGGACAGTGCTTCATAGGCGGCATCGGCCGACTCGCCCGAATACGCCGGGTTGTCGGGGGCACCACATTCGCCCCAGCCCTCGTTCAACTCCACCAACACCACATTGCGCTCGGCATGGAGCCCATGAGCCGCCTGGACGGGCGAGGTGAGATGTAGTGACACACGGTGCAGGCGCAGTGAAGCGGGCACCACAGGCGCAAGACGCGAGAAATCCACGGCTTCACCCTATGGGGTGGCGTATGTCATTGCCGATATTCTTTACTTTCCATACAGGGCTTTCCTCGCAGGCCCCAGACAAGGCAGACTGTTACCCCTATGGCACGCATCCTCGTTACTGAAGAAATCGCCGACGGGGGCCTTGAGCGCCTCCGCCAGGCTGGGCACACCGTCGATATTCAACTCGACCTCAGTCACGAGCAACTCCTCTCGGCAGTGAAGGGCGCCCACGCCCTCATCATTCGCTCGGCCACCGATGTGAACGCTGAAGTTCTTGAAGCCGGCACCGACCTTGTGGTGGTAGGCCGTGCAGGTGTAGGTCTCGACAATGTCGATGTTGACACCGCAACACGTCGTGGTGTGATGGTGTGCAACGCACCCGAGTCGAACATCGTTTCTGCTGCAGAA
>JBIKNT010000031.1:0-12471 GCA_044358465.1 Ilumatobacteraceae bacterium | reverse complement strand
AGGGTGAACGCCGTCGGCGCCGCTTTCCTTGATGGCGTTCAAAATGGCCTCGGTGTTGAGGTAGCTCTCGGCTGCGGTTTGGCCACCTAAGGCATATGCCTCATCGGCTAAACGCACATGTAGCGCGTTTCTATCGAGTTCGGAATAGACCGCAACGGTCTTGACTCCAAGCTCTCGGGCGGCCCGAATAACTCGGACAGCAATTTCTCCACGGTTGGCGATGAGGATTTTCTTAAGCACGAGTGACAATCTTTGTAGATGGACATGGATAAAGCGAAGTGGCGAGGCAACTGGCAAGTGGAACGAGTACCCGAGACGGGGTCGACCAATGCTGATCTCCTTGCAGGAGTAAGCCTAGAGGTTCCCCACCGCTATGTACTAACCACGGCGTTCCAGAGCGCAGGTAAGGGGCGTTTGGGGCGGGTATGGGAGGCGCCGTCGGGCGCGAACCTATTGGTCTCAGTGCTGTTGCGCAATGTGGCTGGCCCGTTGCACCGGGTCACTCAGCATCTGGGGCTTGCCGCAGCCTTGGTGTTGCAAGAGAAGTATGGGCTGCGTGCTGGTGTGAAATGGCCGAACGACGTGGTGGTGACCTTGTCTCGTGAGGGTGGCGATGTTGACGTGAAAATTGCCGGCATTTTGGCCCAAGCGGTGGGCAACAACGTGGTGGTGGGCATGGGACTGAATGTGCAGTGGGCGCCGCCGCCCGAGGTGGCCGATGCCACCTGTATTGCCGAGTTGGTGAGTGCTGCGCAAGTGCCGGAGCCCATCGACATGCTCGACATGGTGTTGGCACGTTTCGACGAAGTGAGTGGTCTTGATGAACGTGAATCGTTTGCGCTGTATCGCAAACACCTGCACACATTGGGAAAGCAAGTGCGATGCGAAATGCCCGATGGTTCGCAAGTGGTGGGTCGAGCAGTCGACGTAGGTGTTGATGGACGACTCAATGTGCTTGATGAATGTGCTGTGACACATCACATCGATACCGCCGATGTGATGCATTTACGACTCGTTTGACCGCATTCGTTCGCAAAGAGGCACTACCGTATTTTCAATGAAGTCAATGCGCTACCTCGTTGCCGTTGGCCTTGCCATCATTGTGGCGTGTGCAGGTGCTGCGGGGTTGGTGTCGGGTGCGAAGAGCCAGCTTGAAGGCGTAGCGCGAGTAGATGTGGTGGTGGCTGAACTTGCCCCGCCATCTGACGGTTTTGAAAACTATTTGTTGGTGGGCACCGATAGCCGTGAGGGCGTTGACCCCAATGACCCTGACTACGCCACGATGGGTGACGACCTCGGTAGCCAGCGCAGCGACACCATCATGATTTTGCGCTACGACACCGTTGCGCAAACGGCTGCACTCATGTCGTTTCCGCGCGACCTGTATGTGACCATTGGTAACGGCCAGAAAAAGAACCGTATTAACACGGCCTACAGCTTGGGCCCCGACATGCTCATTCGTACCATTCGTGCCAACTTCACTATTCCCATTCACCATTATGTGGAAATCAACTTCCAGGGCTTTAAAGAACTCGTCGACGCTGTTGGTGGCGTGCGTGTATGCGTGCCCTATGGCGCGAAAGACAAGAACACGGGGTTGCGCATTCATCGCGGATGCAACTTGCTCAATGGTGTGAAGGCATTGCGATTTGCGCGCAGCCGGCATTACTACCAATTCATTAACAATAAATGGCAACTTGAAGGAACGGGCGATATTGGTCGTACCGCACGCCAGCGTCAATTTGTTGCAGCACTCTTAAAGGACACCGTGAAATATTCTGCGGCAAACCCATTTGGTGTTGGTGGTGTGATGCGTTCCATTGTGGGTGCCGTCAAGGCCGACCCCACACTCGATTTTGCGAGTTTCTTAAAGCGCTTGAAACCAGCAGCCGATGGCAGCATTGCTTCGTACGGGCTCGATGTGCAAAACGACATAGTGAACGACATGTCGGTGGTGCAGCTAGGCGGCAATTCGCGCAGTGTGCTCGAGTACTTTGCGGGCATTGGCCCGGCGCCCGTGGTGGAACCACCAGCGTAAGTAGTTAGTGCGTGCGCGAGAGTTCGCGCAAGAAGGTTTCGGCGTTGTGCGCTTCACCAATGCGATTGCCCTGTAAGTAATCGCAACCTAGAACTTTCAAACGCTTCATGTGTTCTTCGGTGCTTACCCATTCGGCAATGACCGTCATGTCGAGTGAATGGGCGAGTTGAATAATGGAGCGCACAATGGGGTCGTCGTAACCCTGTTGGCCAAGGTCGCGAATAAGCGAGCCATCGAGTTTGAGTACATCGGCTGGGAATTTGCGCAGTGACGACAACGAAGAGAACCCACTACCAAAGTCGTCGATGGCAATGCGAATACCGCTGCGCTTGAGTGCATTAATGCTGCGCAAAATGCTGGGGTTGTCGTTCATCATGGTTGCTTCGGTCACTTCAAAGCACACCTGCATGGGTTCAATGCTGTGCTCGCGCAATGTGGTGAGCGTGCGTTCAACAAACGTGGGGTCGGTGAGTTGCTTTGGCGACAAGTTGAGATGCAGTTGGAACGACTTATCGACTGCGCCGGCATCGATGAACTGGCGCAGGTCTTGGCAGGCGAGTGCAATAACGAAATCGCCAATGGGGCCAATCATGCCAGACTCTTCGGCAATGGCCATGAAGTGCGGCGGGGTGAGTTCGCCATGTTGTGGGTGATCCCAACGCAGGAATGCTTCCACTGCAGTAGTGCGGCCCGAGTGCGCAGAGTTAATGGGTTGGTACACCAAGCGCATTTGTTTTGCCGCAAGAGCGCGCTCTAGAGCATTAGTGAGGCTCACACGTTCGCGGGCATCGGCACGCATTTCGGCGCTATAAATTTCAGCGCGTGCTTTGCCGCGTTGTTTGGCGCGATACATGGCCGTGTCGGCGTTGTTGAGCAGAGTTTGTGCAGCCTCGGTGGGTGATTGTTCAGCAAGCATTTCTGGTGTTGACAACGCAATGCCAATACTGGCGCTTGTGTAAATTTCAGTTCCTTGCAACACCATTTGCCCAGTGACCGCAGCAAGAATGCGCCCAGCAATATCGTGAGCGATGTGTTCGTCGGTGACGCCGTCGCACAAAATAACGAACTCATCGCCCCCAATACGGGCAACGATGTCGGACGGGCGAGTGGCGTTCACTAAGCGCTTGGAAATATTGCTGAGCAACACGTCGCCCACGTTGTGGCCAATGGTGTCGTTCACATCTTTCAAGTTGTCGAGGTCAACAAACAGCACTGCGGTTCCCGATTTCACGGTGCGGCTGCGGTCGAGTGCTTCGGCAAGTTTGCGCAAGAACAACACGCGGTTAGGAAGCCCGGTGAGCGCATCGTGCGTGGCCTGGCGTGTGAGTTCGTCTTGTAGTTGCTTTGTTTCGGTGATGTCGCGCGCAATGGCACTGAAGTGTTGCACCACGCCACTGGCGTCGCGCACTACCTGCAAGGTAAGGGCAAGTGTGCGCACAATGCCGTCGGGGCTGCGAAAACCGAGCTCGCCCTCCCACCTGTTTGCTGCAGGGTGAGTATCGGTGGCATTGAGTACTTCACGTGGCACTTGGTCGCGAATGGCGCGTAGGAATGTGTCGGCAACGGTGTCGTTGTTTTGTTGTACGTCGTTGCTGTCGACGCCCACGAGTGAACGTGCACCGTCGTTGCAAAAGAGCAGTTGACCACTGCGATCGAACACCAACACTGCATCGGCGCTCACATCGAGCAAGCCAACGAGTTGTTCACTCAATGAACGACGTGTCACTGCATCGGTGTAGTCGTGTGCGGTACCCACGTAACCCGTCACCACGTTCGATGCGTTCATCACCGGCTCTAAATGCAGTGCTACCCAATACTGCGAACCATCGGCAGCGAGCAGGCGAAACTCCAACGAAAAAGGCCCGCTATGTTGGCGTGTATTTTCCCAAGCAACCTCTGCAGCAGCACGTTCGCTGGGCGCCGCGTTCACCCACGGTGCGCAACCCACTACTACTGGCGTTCCTCCGAGCACGAGTGTGCGAAAGGCGTCATTGGCAGCAAGGAGGCGACCATCAGCATCGGTCTCACAAACGCCAAGTGGCAGGGAGGTGAGTGAGCGGTCTATTTCTCTATTCTTGCACGGGTTTCGTGCGTGGTCGGGTTCTTAGGCGGTGAAGCTAATAGTGGTGGCGTCGAGGGCTGATGCCGAAATAGCTTCGCCCATGGCCGTGCCGTCGTCGCCATTGGCGAACTCGAGCATCTGGTCGAGGGCATACAAAGTGAGTGAGTACTGATGTGTAGAGCCTTCGGGTGGGCAGGGGCCGGCAAAGCCAATGGCGCCCTTGGAGTTTTTAGCCTGAATGGCATCGCTCGGCAGAGTTCCTGCGGCAAGACCAGTGAGTGACGGCGAAATGTTGGCTGCCACCCAATGGACGTCGTCGGGGGCGTCTTCGTCGGTCAAAATGAGCGCGAGCGACACGGTGCCGGCAGGCACGTTGGTCCAGGTGAGTTCAGGCGACTGAGCGGCATCGCCACAAACGAATGGGGCCGACACCACTGCGCCGTCGGTAAAGGGTGCACTGAGGGTCATGAGAGCGGGCTCGGTATCGATTGCCGCAACATCGTCAGTTAACTCGCCTGCGCTGGTTGAAGGAGCAACGGTGGTGTTGGTGGCAGCAATTTGGCTGTCGGTGGGCTTGGCCATTTGTCGACCGTCTTGGCGCGAGCACGCACCGAGGGCAATGAGCGAGGTGAAGCATGCGAGTGCAATGAACCGAGAAGAACGAGCCATGAGGTGACGTTATTACACAAGGCAGTAGATTATGACGATCATGAGTGACCAACCGCTGTGCATGTTGACGGTGCATGCGCACCCCGACGACGAGGCCTCAAAAGGTGCACCGACGTTGGCAATGTATGGGGCGAGTGGCGTGCGCACGGTTTTGGTGTGCTGCACCGGCGGTGAAGAAGGCGACATTAATAACCCAGGTCTCAAAGAGCCAGGCCAGCCATTTCACGATGTGAGCCCCGAACGTGAACGTGAGCTGTTGGCGCAAATACGGCCACTTGAACTCGATGAGTCGGCAAGAGCTATTGGTTTTCATGCAGTGCATATGCTGGGCTATCGCGACTCGGGAATGTTGGGCAGCGAGGCCAACAAGAATCCTGAGTGTTTCCACATGGCAACAAATGACGATGCAACAGAGCGTCTTGTGCGTCTCATTCGTTTAGAAAAACCACAGGTCATCATCACCTATAACGACGATCAGTCGGCGTATCCGCACCCTGACCACATCAAAGTGCACGATATTTCTTTGTTGGCTTTTCATCGTGCGGGCGACCCCATGTGGTACCCCGATGCTGGGCCTGTATGGCAACCCGCAAAGATGTATTACACCATTTGGTCGAAGTCGCGGCTTGTGGCAATGCATGAAGCAATGCTGAAACTGCGCGGCAAGTCGCCATTCGATGAGAAATGGTTGAACCGCGCCAACCAGGACTATCGCATTACAACAAAGCTCGACATTGGTGCCTTTATGTATGCACGTTCAGCAGCGTTGCGCGCGCACGCAACGCAAATTGACCCCAATGAAATGTTTTGGTTTGGTTTGTCCGATGAAGAACTTGCAGAGGTCTACCCGTATGACGACTGGGTGTTAGCGCGCAGTATTGTTGACGGCCCGCAACCCGGAACTTTTGAAGACGACCTGTTTGCTGGCGTGCGCGATGGTGACGCGTCACTTTTTTCTACTGCCCCATTAGAGAGGTTGCCATGACATCGTCCATTCAATATCGCATTGCTAAAGCAAAAAAAGAAGAACTAGTTGAAGGCCCCGACGATGCTGCAGTTGTAGTTACCTTGGGTGCTGGTGATATTGCACTCGACCCGAACGTTGCTTACATGACCGGCAAATTGAAAGCGGCCGGCAACACCGGAGTTCTTCTTCGTGCACTTGCAAGTGGAGAAATTGCAACAGCGCTTACAGCGCTCGCATCGCGTCTCTAAGTTGGCGGTAGCCAATCATTACCGCACCACTTTTTTCAATGGCTTCACGCAAGGTGGGGTCATTCACCACAAAGTTGTGATCTTCAATCCAGCCCAAGGTGTCGTCGCCTAGCGCACGTACTTCTGGAGTATCAACCGCAGGTTGCACATGTATTTCGGTAATGCCAGGGTGCAAATTGCTGAGGTCACCTAATACGCGTTCGCGACTGCCGTGACGCCAGTCGTGGTTGAAGTAATCGGGAAACGCGATTCCTTCATCGTGGGCAAGTTGGCGAAAGGGGAAACCTGCATCGGATTCTGAAATGGTGGAAGGCAAACGAATAGGAAGTTTGAATTCAAAAGCCATGTCGAGATAAATATCGAAAAACTCTGGGCGCAAAGTAATGGCAGTGAGGTGAGGTGTGATGTGCGTGACATCGATGCCCCATGCAATAGCGCGTTCAATTTGTGCACGGCACTCGCGACGCACTTCCGACAAGTCGGCATGTTCCCATAGGTCTTCAATGGCACTAGGAAAACCACCGTCGCCAGACAGAAGTGAAGGGGCATGAGTGATGGGGCCCCAGCGATAGTTTTCGTGTTCGGCATTCAAGGTGAGGTGTACACCAATATCTTCGCCGCGATACATGATGGCGGCATGACGTGCCCAGGGTGCGGGCACCATGAGTGATGCGCATGTTGCAACGCCTTTACGTAACGCCTCGTACACGCCAAGGTTGGCGCCGTGGCATGAACCCAAATCGTCGCACGACAAGATGACTGCTTTCGCATCGCTGGCCAAACCAAGGCGCTCTAAGAGCTGTGGGTTATTGGCGCTTGCGGACATGTTGTACACGCTAGCCGTGACAAGCACCCCATAACCCCAGTTGGGCTTGCTGCGCATTAAATGCTGCATCGACAAACTCTTGGCGGTGAGCACTATTGGGCTCAATATTGAGTGGTACGCCATAACCCAAGCGCACAAGTTCTAGGTTGACAAAAGAGTTGTCGCTGCTGCGATACACGTATGCCAAAAGGCGGTTGTAATAGTCACGTGCTTCGGCATCGCGTACGAGGCGTACTTTCGTACCTGGGGGGAGGAACTGCTTGGTGAATGCCGATGCTTGAGGGCCATAACACCCAACGGGTTTCGTGGGGTGCACGGTTTCGGGAGTATCAACTCCGATGAGGCGTACGTTTTCTGTGCGCCCATTCATGCGCACTTCAACGGTGTCGCCATCGGCAACACTCACTATGACGCCATCTCCCGATGGCGAAGAGTTACCACCACACGCCAACAAGCCAACGACGGCTGTCAGTAAGAAAAGGGCGCGGACTGTGCGACTCAGAGTCGTTCGATGAGTGTGCCTGTGCCTAAGCCGCCACCACAGCACATCGAGATGATGCCGTAACGGCCACCTGTGCGCTCAAGTTCGTACAAAGACTTCGTGAGGAGGAAACCACCAGTGGCTCCGAGTGGGTGACCCAATGCAATGGCACCACCGTTGGGGTTGGTGACATCGAGGTTGGCACCTGTTGCACGTGCCCATGCCAAAACAACCGACGCGAATGCTTCGTTAATTTCGAAGTTGTCGATTTGGTCGATGGTGAGGTTGTTGCGCTTCAAGAGACGCTGTGTGGCGTCGATTGGACCCTCAAGCATGAGAATGGGGTCAACACCAACAAGGCATGAATCGACAATGCGAGCACGTGGCTTCAAGCCAAGTGCTTTTGCTTTTTCCTCGGTCATCATGAGTACTGCTGAAGCACCATCGGAAATTTGTGATGAGTTACCGGCAGTGTGCACGCCATTTTCGCGAGCAACTGGCTTCAAGCCTGCAAGACCTTCAGCGGTGGTATCGCGAATACCTTCGTCGCGCTTCACCAAGTGAGTGGTGCCGGTGGGCTTGCCTTCGTCGTCGAGGTCGGGAGCGTTCACTTCAACGTACTGACCCGCAAAGCGGTCTTCTTTCCATGCCTGAGCAGCACGGCGCTGGCTTTCCAATGCAAAAGCATCGGTGTCGGCGCGAGTGACTCCGTATTTGTCGGCAATGCGCTCTGCGCCTTCGAACTGGCTCGTCATTTCGTATTCAGCAAAGTAGGTCTTGGGAATGGGAACACCCAGGCCAAGTTTTTTCGATGAGTTGATGCCGATGGGAATGCGGCTCATGACTTCAACGCCACAGGCAATGGCAACATCAATTGCGCCGCTACCAATAAGTGATGCGGCAAGGCTGGTGGCTTGCTGTGAAGAACCACACTGTGTGTCGACAGTGGTTGCGGCAGTTGCTTGCGGCAAACCTGCGGCAAGCCATGCGGTGCGGGTGATGTTGAAACTTTGTTCGCCCACTTGGCTCACACAACCCCCCACAACTTGATCGACTTCTGCTGGGTCGATGCCAGCACGTGCAATGAGTTCTTTGAGTGCAACGCCAAGCACGTCGGCTGGGTGCATGGTGGAAAGGCCTCCGCCACGACGACCAATAGGTGTGCGAACGGCTTGAACGATGACAACATTTGATGAACTCATAGAGAGCATCTTATGCAGTTGCGCTGGGCTGGGCTTTAGTGAAAAGGGGTACGGTGAGAGATATGACTTCCCCAGATGTGCGCTTAGTGCCCTCATTGTCGCCACCTCAACATGTGGCTCAGCATCGTTATTTCCATATTGTGGGCGGTGCGGTGTGGGAAGCCGCCGAGCCTGCGACGCACGATTGGCATGTGCATTTTGTGGGAATGATGGGCGATGTTGCGGTGTGGGCGGTTGATGTTCCTCATGGCCTCGACCCCGCCGATGGAGCCGCTATTGATTTGTTTTCGTTCCACGGTCGCGCCACCGAAGCGGAATGGCTGGCTGCCGGGCGCGCTGTGCAGTTGGTGGAATGGAGCCGTACGCACAAGTTTTGCGGGCGCTGTGGAACCCCCACCGTGTTGTCTGATTCCGAGCGTTCCTTGCGTTGCCCGAAGTGCAACTTGTTGGCGTTCCCGCGCTTGGCCCCCGCCATGATCACACTCGTCACTCGCGGGCCAGATGGGCCCGACCAAGAAGTGTTGTTGGGCCGCGGCGTGCAATGGAAGGTACCCATGTACTCGTGTTTGGCCGGCTTTGTGGAGCCAGGTGAAACGCTGGAAGAAGCAGTGGTGCGCGAGGTGCATGAAGAAGTGGGCGTGTGGGTGCGTGACGTGCGTTACGTGCGCAGCCAGCCGTGGCCATTCCCGCACTCGTTGATGCTTGGCTTTCGCGCTTCTTATGATCACGGCAACATTGTGTGCGATCCGAGCGAAATCATGGACGCGCAGTGGTTTCGCCGCGACGACATGCCCATGATTCCGTCAAATATCTCTATTGCGCGCTCGCTTATCGATGATTGGCTGCACAACAACTAACGTGGCTCTATGAGCAACGCAGAACAACCAGACCTTGGCCGCATCGGACTATGGACATTTGCACTCGACGTGCAACCAATGGCAAAGGCCCAAGAAGCTGCCGCCGAAATTGATGAAATGGGTTTTGGCACCGTGTGGCTTCCCGAAGCTGTCGGCCGTGAAATTTTCTCATCGTCTGCTCTCATTTTGAGTGCAACGAAAAACATCAAAGTGGCATCAGGTATTGCCAGCATTGCTGCCCGCACCGCACACACTATGCAGTCGGGTTGGAAAACATTGTCGGAAGCATTCCCTGGCCGATTTGTGCTTGCCCTTGGTGTCAGCCATTCACACATGGTGACCAAGTTGCACAAGCTCAGCTACGACAAGCCATATTCCAACATGGTCGAGTATCTCGACGTCATGGACAAGTCGCCCTATGCAGGCGCAGCGCCACAATCTCCGATGTATCGCATGATTGGTGCACTTGGGCCAAAGATGTTGCAGTTGTCTGCTGAGCGCACTGCGGGTGCTCACCCGTATTTCACTACACCACAACACACAGCAGAAGCTCGCGCATTGCTGGGTGCAAAACCACTCA
Organism: Ilumatobacteraceae bacterium; assembly: GCA_044358465.1. Classification (GTDB taxonomy): domain Bacteria; phylum Actinomycetota; class Acidimicrobiia; order Acidimicrobiales; family Ilumatobacteraceae; genus F1-20-MAGs119. The sequence goes on along the minus strand of JBIKNT010000031.1, from coordinate 2,541 downwards.
TTGCACCAGAAATTGCCGTGATTTTCGAAACCGATAAAGACAAAGCACGTGCGACCGCACGCAAATTCATGAGCACGTATACCCGCTTGCCAAACTATGCCAACAACCTCATGCGCTTAGGTTTCACGCAAGACGATGTCACCAACCAGTCCGACAAACTTGTAGATGAAATTGTTACTTGGGGTGGCCTCGACAAAATTGCTGCTCGTATTAAAGAGCATCACGATGCCGGGGCAAACCATGTATGCGTTCAGGTTCTCACTCACGACCCACTCGAATTGCCGATGGCAGGGTGGCGTGAACTTTCTGCGCTTTTGAAATAACAACGCATGAGTTACGAACAACTCACCGGTGCTGATTATTTAGCAACATTTGTTGCAGAAAATGAGCGCTTCATTTCTGCAGCGCAAGTGAGTGGGTTCAACGCGCCTGTAGCTAGTTGCCCAGGGTGGAATGTGGCAGATCTTGTGTTCCACGTAGGCAAAGTGCAGCGCTGGTTTCACTACATGTTGGAAACCAATGGCGCAGACCCGAAGGGCTCACCACGTTCTGTAAAACCTGAAACCGATGCGGGCATGGCCGAGTGGTTTCGTGAAGGTGCAGAAGTGATTGAGAAGTACTTTGCCGGTGTGAGTGACACCGAACCGGTGTGGACATTTACTGGTGGCGACGTGGGCCGCTGGGCCAAGCGTCGTCAGGCACAAGAAGTACTCGTGCATCGTTTCGATGCAGAACTTGCCGGTGGGGCAATAGGTGCAGCCGATGCAACGATGTGTGCCGACGGAGTTGATGAACTGCTCACTGTTTTTGTACCGCGTCTGAAAGAAAAAGCACAACTACCCGGCACTGTTCACTTTCATTGCACCGATACCGATGGCGAGTGGATGCTCACTTCGCAGGAATCAGGTATTGAAGTGACTCGTGAACACGGCAAGGGCGATGTTGCTCTTCGTGCACCCGCTCAAGTGTTGTTGCAAGTGGTGTGGCGTCGAATGAGCGTTGATGAAGCAATTGCAAGTGGTGCGGAAGTATTTGGCAACCGCAGTGCGCTCGATGCTTTTATTGACCTGTCGCAGTTTTAAAAACGCGGCTTTGTAAGCGGCGCATGCCGCGCAACCAACGCTCGTGTTGAGTAGCGCGTGTGGTCATATAGGTCACCACTTCATCGTGGGGCAAAATGAGGAAGCGTTCTTCTTGGATTGCTTGAACAACTTCTTCTGCAACATCTTCAGGCTCAAGAACCGCGCCTGCCATTTTCACAACGTCACCTGCATTTGCAAAGCCGCCAGTGTCGGCCCCTGGTGGGTTCAACATGTTGGTGTTCACGCCTTGTGGGCACAAGCAACTCACACGAATACCGCGGTCGTGGTACGTAATGGAAAGCCACTCTGCAAATGCAACTGCAGCATGCTTGGTGACTGAGTACGGGCCAGAACCAATTTGCGCGAGCAAACCCGCTGCGGAAGCTGTTGAACAAAAGTACCCACTGCCAAGCTCGAGCCATTGCGGCATGAGAGCTTCAGCGGCCCAACGATGTGCATGCACGTTGATGTTGAAACTGTTTTCCCACGCTGCTGGTTCTGAAAGCAGGTCGTCTCCTAGCCCAACGCCAGCATTGGCGAAGAACAAATCGATGGGTCCAAATGACTGACGGGCAAAGGCAATGAGATCGAGGTTTCCTTGCTGAGTGCCAATATCGGCAACAAAGAAAACTGCAGAATCGGGGCGCAAAGCGTTGAGCTCCGCACACACTTCTGTGAGGGGCGCCTCATCGCGGTCGGTCAGGGTGAGACGGGCGCCACCAGCGTGGAAACGGCGGGCGAGGGCTTTACCAATGCCGCCGGCAGCGCCGGTGACCACTATGTGAGAAGAAGGAAGTTTCATGTGAAATAGATGGTAGGCGAAATGGCGGAAAAGACGGCAATGCGTTACGCAGTGTCGTACAGTCGGTGGTAGACAATAGTGAGTTAGTTCACTACGAAGAAAGTAAGGAACCAAAATGACCGAGACCCATGACGCAGAAGTAATCGTTGAAGCTCTCTCGGTAATCGACAAGGCTCTCGCCGAGATGTTGCGACGCGAATTGGTTTCTAGCGGCGAAGTAGCCGATCTTTTGCTCGACGTTCGTTCGCTGCTCACAGCGAAGCCCGTTGTTGCTGCAGCCGCTAGCGCTGAATAAAACTTTTTATTTAACAAGCACCTACATCGGTATTGATGTGTGCTTGAACTCATTGAGTATTGGCCACTCCAAGTTGTCAACGATGCGGTTGACCGTGTCAATGGCCAGTGCAGTGTTGCCTAAGGCTGGTTCGAGTAATCGCACAAACACTGCCGCCTTGCCTTGAATAAATGTGGGCACGCCCCACACTTCATGTGAGCGCACGTATTGCATGTGTTCCTCAGCAATCAGGCGCAATGGCTCACCGCTCTCCACCTTCGCAAAAATGTCATCGCTATTGAAGCCGGCATTGGTAAGCAAGGAAGCAAGTTCTTCACGTTTGTTTAAGTTGCCGGCGCGAGTGTGGCGAAACTCAAAGGTGT
>JBIKNT010000177.1:0-3846 GCA_044358465.1 Ilumatobacteraceae bacterium | reverse complement strand
ACAGTGAATCGCCAAGGCCGCTCGCAACATCGAGCGCCCCAGCAACAACACCAATACCACCAATGAGTGGCGCAAGAAGCAAGCGATGAGGAGGGGTCTTTCGCATCGTGAGAAGTGCAAGTAGAGCAACTACTAGCGATGCACCTTCGCGTACAGGCACCACACCCAATATGAGCCCGCAGGCAAATGCACCTGCAGCCATTGTTGCGAATACGCCATGCAAGAGCCACGTATAGCCTCGACCAATTTCGCTATTGCGGGTCGTTAGCCAACAAAAAAGCAGACCTCCACTCGCCCATTGCAGAAGTACTGTGGCCGCATCAAGTCGCATCACGACATGCAACCTAGGCGACGCAGCGTCACCAAGAGTGAATTTGTGACCAAAAACTCTCTAGCGAGCAGTAACGGTGTCGGTATCGCGACCCGAGCGCAACAAGGTTCCGGGTCGTGAAGTGAGGATTTCGCCATTACGTACGGCTTCAACACCATTGATGAGTACGTGGTTAATTCCTTCAGCTTCCCCATACACGCGTCCGGCGCCAGCTGGCATATCGAACTTTGTATACACAGGGCCAGGACCAACGGTGAGTGGGTCGAGCACCACAACGTCGGCGCAATAACCCACTTCAATACGACCACGGTTGCGCAAGCCGTACAAACGCGCTGGCTGCTCGGTGAGGTGGTACACCGCTTCTTCCAGGTCCATGAGTTTTTCATCACGCACAGCACGAGCAATGAGCGTTGTAGAAAATGCAAAGCTGTCGATCATGTCGAGGTGAGCACCAGCGTCACTTGCGCCAACAATGGCACGCTCGTCGCGCCACACTTCAACACGACGCTTCCATGTTGCCGTATCTTGACCTTTGTCTTGGTTGGCAATGACCGTACGCAAATTGTCGTCGATGACAATGTCGATGAGGAGATCCCATGGCTCAACCTTGAGTTCTTTTGCAATGTCGCCAATGAGACGCCCTGCGTATTTCTGCCACTTGTCGGTAAAGGTTTCCAGCAAGATGTACGCACCCCAGTTACCAATAGAGCGAGTGGGGCCCTGCGTGCTTTGCGCCAAGCGATTCATTTCTTCACGACCCTTCGGGTCGCGCATCATGGTGAGCTTCACATCGTCGGGCAGCGCCATCAGCTCGTCCCAACCGTTCAAGATGTCGAGAATAAAACCGCTCTTGAAGTTCAAACGAATACGGAAGGTATCGGGCAAGGTGAGTGCAATCACTTTGCCACCACGCTCTGCAGCAATATCGAACCCTTTCAACTGATGTTGAACAAGGTCCCAGTTCTGGGCATACACCTGCAACAAGTTCCAGTTCAACGGACGGTTTGCCGCGGCACTCATGTCACCCATGAGTTCAAAGGTCTCTTGAGCAAATTCACCAACAGCAGGAATGAATTCGAGTGTGGTGCCGGGGAACTCTTCAACTACTGCGCAAAGTGCGATGAGTTCTTTCCGTGAACCGTGACGCGACGGAACAGGAACACCCGTGTGGTCGTTATGACTTGGTGACCATGTGGAAGAAAAGCCCATGCCACCTGCACGCAAACCATCGCGCAACAAGTTGCACATTGCTTCAATTTCTTCGTCGGTTGCTTCGCGTTGGTTGGCAGCATCGTGCATCACCACACGGCGCAATGCGCTGTGACCAACAAGGAAGCCGGCGTTCGGCATGAGGGTGCCATCGAGCGCATCGAGATATTCCGCAGTGGTGGTCCAGTTCCATGGCAGACCTTGTTGCAACGACTCGAGGGGCATGCCTTCAACGCGAGCCAACATCCGCATGAGGTAGTCGCCATCTTGTGGAGTAAGCGGCGCAATGGTGAAGCCACAGTTACCACCAATGACGGTGGTGACGCCATGCAATGGCGAAGGGCTAAGTGACGTGTCCCAAAATGCTTGCGCGTCGTAGTGCGTGTGCAGGTCGATGAAACCAGGTGTGACTACTTTGCCAGTTGCATCGATGGTCTGATGTGCTGATTCTGTGATGGTGCCTACTTGAGTAATGCGCCCATCAACAATTCCTACATCGGCACGACGGCGCACCGCGCCTGTACCGTCAATAACATCGCCACCAGTAATTAGAACGTCGAGCATGATTCCCCCATCTCTCAGGGTCTTAATCTATGCGAGAACAACCAAATCGTGCGAGACGAGGTTCATGGCCAGCGGGCCCTGGTTGGTTGCCACCACAATGTCTTCCAAACGCATGCCAAATCGACCCGGAATGTAGATGCCTGGCTCAATACTAAATGCATGCCCCGCAAGCAATGCCTCGGTATTGCCCGCCACGATGTACGGATCTTCATGGGCTTCCATGCCAATGCCGTGGCCGGTGCGATGCACGAAATACTCTCCAAAGCCAGCTTCGGTAATGACGCGCCGGGCCGCTTCATCGACCGATTCACACGTTGCACCCACTTGGGCTGAAGCAACCGATGCGGCTTGTGCTTCTTGCAACACTGCGTATGCTTCCAAAATTTCTTGTGGCGGCGTACCTAAATGCACACAACGCGTGATGTCGCTGCAGTAGTCGGCCATGGTTCCACCAAAATCACACAACACAATTTCACCGTCGCGAATGACGCGTGCTCCTGGGTGATGATGTGGGCTTGCAGCATTTTCACCTGCCGCGACAATGGCGAAGTTCACCACATCGTGGCCTTCTTCTAAAAGTCGCGCTGAAATATCGGCCGACACTTGCGCCTCGGTGCGACCTACTAATGGAATGAGACCCGCGTGCAATTGCGTAGCTACGCGGTCGGCAGCCGCACCCGCGCGTTGCAGTGCTTCAATTTCGCTCTGCGTTTTTACTTTGCGCAATGGCCCCACAACATCTACTGCTCGCGAATAGTGCGCAGATGGTGCGAAAGCAAGTAGCTCTACCAAAAAGCGCGCCCACATTTGATCGCCCACCGACACGGTGCGCGCGTCTTTCGTGAGTTGCGCCACCAATGCCACTGGGTTGTCGGTTTCGTTCCATGAAGCCAGCGTGAACACGGTGGGATGCAATGCAACACGAGGTGCTTCTAAACGAGGAATGACCAACGTTGCTAGACCCTCTTGTGGCACCACCAACATGGTGAGGCGTTCAAGTGGCATGGCGTGGTAGCCCGTGAGATATGGCAGGTCGTGACCAACAGACAACAACAACGCATCAATGTTTTGCGCCTTCATCTCTTTTTGCACGCGAGCAACACGCTCTTCATAAATACGTGTTGGCAATGCGTGAGATTCGCGAGAGTTCATCGCACCAGTGTCCCGGCTTGGTATTCCTCAAAGGCTTGAACAATTTCTGCTTGCGTATTCATGACAAAAGGGCCGTAGCGAGCAACGGGCTCATTGAGTGGTTCACCACCAAGGAGCAACACACTTGCCCCATTTGTGCTGGTGACACGCACTTCACCTGCAGTGCGCTCTAACACCACCATTTGGCCATCAACAGCTTTTTCACCATTGACTTCCACTTCTCCACCAAACACATGCACTAACGCCGTGTGCCCTTCTTGAGGAGCCCATACCACTTGGTCGCCTGCTGCAAACTCAATATGCGCATAAGTAACCGGGCTTGTGGTATTCACCTTGCCGTGAACGCCTGCCACTTCGCCGGCAACCACTTTCATCACACCACCATTGGCAAGAGTGTGCGCAACAATTTCTTCAGCATCGAAACCTTGGTAACGCGGTGCAATCATTTTCTTGGCAGCAGGAAGGTTGACCCATAGTTGGAAGCCGTGCATTTTGCCACCCAACTTCAACATTGATGCTGGAGGTAATTCGCTATGCACCACGCCCGACCCAGCGGTCATCCATTGCACTCCACCTGGCGTAATGGTTCC
>JBIKNT010000178.1:0-3846 GCA_044358465.1 Ilumatobacteraceae bacterium | reverse complement strand
TGAAGCTGATGGCCGACGTTGCCTTGGTGGGTTTTCCCAATGCAGGCAAGAGCACATTCATTAGTGCGGTATCTGCAGCAAAACCAAAAATCGCAAACTATCCCTTCACTACTCTCGAACCACACCTTGGTGTTGTACGTATCGATAGCAGTACAGAATTTGTTCTCGCCGACATTCCCGGAATTATTGAAGGCGCAAGTGAAGGTCGCGGTCTAGGTCATCAGTTTTTGCGACACATTGAACGCGCACGAGTGTTGTGTGTGCTCATCGACCTTGCCGCTGTGGATGGTTTACCTCCGGCAGAGCAAGAAGAAATTCTGTTGCGTGAACTTGGCGCATATGAGCCAGAACTTCTCACGCGCCCTCGTCTCATTGTGGGAAACAAAATAGATATTGCAGAACCTTCCGTTGTTGCAGGCTGGGAGGGTCTCACCATGTCGGGCGTTACCCAGCAAGGGGTGCGCAATGTGGTGGGCAAATTAGCTCAGCTTGTTTCCGAAGCCAGAAACCAAGAACCGGTGCGCGAGGCGAAAGTGATTTTGCGACCAGAGCCAAAAGGCACTCATATCGAGCGCCTTGGCGAAGGAGAATTCCGTATACATGGTCGCAATGCTGAACGTTCGGTTGCCATCAACGATGTCTCTACACCAGAAGCATTGAACTACATCGACGAGCGACTCAAGAAAATGGGTGCCTTGCGACTCCTTGCCCGTGCCGGAGCACAAGAAGGTGACATCGTATGGATTGGCACATTCTCATTTGAGTACTCGCCAGATTTGTAAGATATAGAACTAAGACAAAGCGAAACTGTTATGACTCAAAATAGTGCTCACAAAATGCGTGCCGTGGTGAAAGTTGGTACGAGCTCTATTACCCATGCCGATGGAACCATTAACGACAACATGGTCGTTGCGCTGTGTCGGCAGATTGTTGAACTCAAAAATGCTGGGGTAGAGGTATTGCTCGTTACCTCAGGTGCAGTGGCCGCTGGTGTTGCGGCAATGGGGTTAACCGAGCGGCCAGGTGATGTATCTACGTTGCAGGCACTCGCCGCTATTGGCCAGAGCCGTCTCATGCAGCGCTACAACGACGAATTCGCACTTCATGGTGCCATTGGTGCACAGGTGCTTCTCGTTCCACACGACTTTGCTGACCGTCAGCAGTATTTGCATGCTCGTCAAACAATGCTGCGACTCCTTGAACTCGGTGTTGTTCCTATTGTGAATGAAAACGATGCCATCGCAAATGATGAAATACGTTTTGGCGACAACGACCGTATTGCTGCATTGGTAGCGCACAGCGTGAGTGCCGATGTTCTTGTGCTCCTCACCGACCAAGACGGGCTCTATACATCTGACCCTCGCTATAACGACGATGCTCAACTCATTGCTGAAGTGCAATCGAGCAGTGATTTGCTTTCTATTTCAGCGGGCAGTGCTGGCACCGCGCGCGGTAGTGGCGGCATGGCGTCGAAACTCTCAGCGGCGCGCATTGCTTCGTGGTCGGGAATTCGTACAGTCATTGCGCGAGCGACGAAAGAAAATGTTGTTGTCGATGCTGTGCAGTCTGGTTCTGGTGTGGGCACCACCTTTGTGGGTCGCGACCGTCAGCTTTCTGCCCGCAAACTATGGATTGCCTTCGCTGCCGAAGCAGCCGGTTCGGTTGTTATTGACGATGGGGCAACACAAGCCCTTTTGAATCGCGGCACATCGCTATTGGCTGTGGGAGTTCTTTCCCTGTCTGGCCAATTTGAGCAAGGTGACGTTGTGGAAGTACTCAGTGAGAGCGGTGAACTGGTGGCGCGCGGTGCAAGTGCAATTGCCTCTCACGAACTGGTGAATGTGAAGGGGAAAGGTACCAGCCAAGGCCCCTCAGATTCTTCACCGCTTGTTGTTCACCGTGATGAACTAGTGCTCCTCATGGGCGACTTCTGAATTGAGTTTCTGAAACCTGTTCACTAGTTGCCGCACTTCGGGTACGCGGAAAACAAAGAGCAAAACTGCGTAAACGCCTAGTCCGACAGTGCCGCACAATATGGTGCGAACAAGTGCAAGCATTCCCGAGGTTGCGCCAATTGCGCGCCCAAGTACCCACGCAACTTCCGCAGCAACAACAGCACTGATGAGCATAGGCACCAGTGACTTCAGCATTGCCTTCATCTCGAACTCAGGTACTTTCGCTTCAAGCACAGCAAGGGCAATGACCGCACTCACGAGGTAGGCGAGTGCGAAAGCTAACCCCAAACCAAGAACGCCAAAGTGACGTACCAAAATGAGAGCGAAAACAATATTGAGAACATTCTCAAAGCAATTGATGACAAAAGGAGTGCGCGTGTCGTTGTGTGCATAAAAGCCTCGCAACACAAACAGGTAGACCGAGAACCCAACTAAGCCGATGGAAAAGCCCATGAGCGCACGGGAGGTATTGAGCGCAGCATCGGCTGTGAAGTTGCCGTGTTGCAATAAGGCTCCGATGGTGGGTCGTGCGGTGACGAGAACGAGAAAACTAAAAGGCAAAGTGAGAAGAGAAATGAGGCGAATGCCAAGCGACATGCGCTCAACGAACCTCTCTTTATTGCGCTCGGTCACCGCCCTCGTTAATTCGGGGGCAAAAGTGGTGGCCAGTGAAACTGCCAATAGGCCATGAGGTAACTGAAAGAAAATATATGCCTTGGTATATGCATCGGGTCCGCCGCTTCCGGGGCGAGCAAGGTTGCGAATGAAGATGAGAGATATTTGGTTTGCAACCACGTAACCAAACGTCCATGCGGAGAGCCTGGCTAGTTTCTTTACTGCGGGGTGTGAAAACTGTGGTCGGAAATGGAAGCCAATGTTCTCGCGTTGAAACGAGAAGATGAGCAGTGCGGCTGTGACGGCAATTCCGCCTGTTGCTCCGAGGCCTAAGAGCCAGCGCAAGGCCGAACTGTCATTGACGGAGGAAAGTGTTGGCTTGCCATCAATGACGGCTGGAACAAAGAGCAGCGAAATGATGATGATCACATTTGATGCAACGGGCGCCCATGCAGCTGCAAAAAATTTCCTTCGTGCATTGAGCGCGGCAGTCATGAGTGCAGTGACGCCATAGAAAAAGATCTGTACCAGGAAGATGCGGGTCAGCAAAGTGCCGATGCGTTGGTACTCGCTGGCATCGACGCCAGACGACGTGTGGAGTGCAAAAAGGTGAAAGATGGGTGAGGCAAGTGCAACGGCAATGGCGGTTGCTGCTGCAAGCACCACGAGCCCCACAGAAAAGACAGCGTCTGATGCCGAACGGGAGTCTTCGTCGCCATTTTCCTGGTCGGCAAAAATGCGTGTGAAGAGTGGCACAAGCGAAGCGGAAAAGACGCCACCAATAAAGAGTTCGTAAATGGAGTTCGGCGAGTTATTGGCGCCGTCGTACGCGTCGGCGAGGGCTGTTTGCCCAATAACGATGCCAAAGACCACGATGCGAATGAGACCCGTCAGGCGCGATAGGGCGGTGCCTGATGCAACGGCGATGTTGGAACGCACGAGGCCAGTTCGAGGGGAAGTGTTTTGGCGGTCCATTCGTAGTGAGAGCGTACCGAACAGTAAGGTTGAGAAATGGGGAATCGCTTTGAATCAGTGCAGGCTGTCCGTGATGGGCTCAAAGAAGTCAATTATTTGGCTGACGACGGCATTGCAAGCGTGGCCTTTTTGGCCGATCGCTTAGGGAAACCAGTTCTTGTGGAAGGGCCAGCCGGAACCGGCAAAACCCAGCTCGCAAAGAGCATCGCCGAACTCACCGGTGCACGCCTTATTCGTTTGCAGTGTTACGAGGGGCTTGACGAATCGAAGGCACTGTATGAATGGAACTACAAAAAGCAGT
>JBIKNT010000030.1:0-12623 GCA_044358465.1 Ilumatobacteraceae bacterium | reverse complement strand
TGCGCCAATTGCGGTCATGGAAAATGCTCAACGCAAAGTGTGGGCAGTGCAGTTCCATCCAGAAGTGGTGCACTCCGAGTACGGACAAAAAGTTCTTGAGCGTTTTCTTGTTGAGCTTGCTGGTTGCACCCCCAACTGGACAATGGATTCCATTATCGACACTCAGGTAGCCGCAATTCGTGCGCAAGTGGGAAACGCTCGTGCAATTTGTGGTTTGTCTGGCGGTGTCGACTCTTCAGTTGCTGCTGCACTTGTTCATAAAGCAATTGGTGCTCAACTCACATGTGTTTACGTTGACACTGGGCTCATGCGCAAAGGTGAAAGTGAACAAGTAGTCGAAATGTTCCAGCGCAATATGGGTATAGAACTCATTCATGTGCGCGCAGGTGAAAAGTTTTTCGACAAGCTCGCAGGCGTTGTTGAACCAGAAGCAAAACGTAAAGCAATCGGTGAACTCTTCGTGCGTATTTTTGAAGAAAATACTGGTGGAGTAACCGATGCAGAATTTCTGGTGCAAGGAACTTTGTACCCCGACGTCATTGAAAGCGGCGGAAGCGATGGCACTGCTTCTGTTATCAAAAGCCACCACAACGTTGGTGGACTGCCAGAAGATATGACCTTGAAATTGGTTGAGCCACTGCGCACTCTTTTCAAAGATGAAGTGCGTAAGTTGGGCAGTGAACTTGGTCTGCCCGATGAAATGGTGTGGCGTCAACCGTTCCCGGGCCCCGGTCTTGGCGTGCGCATTATTGGGGAAGTCACTCCAGAGCGTGTGGCAACTTTGCAAGAAGCCGATGCCATCGTGCGCGAAGAGGTACGTCTCGCGGGTCTCGAGCGAGAGATCTGGCAGGCCTTTGCCGTTCTTGCCGATATCCGCTCGGTGGGTGTGATGGGCGACGAACGTACCTATGGGCACCCCATCATCATTCGTGCCGTTACGAGCGACGATGCCATGACCGCCGACTGGGCACGTTTGCCCTATGACCTCTTAGAGAAGATGTCGAACCGCATCATTAATGAAGTCGCCGGTATTAACCGCGTGGTGTACGACGTGACCTCGAAGCCGCCCGGCACAATTGAGTGGGAATAAGCCAATTTTCCTCGTTTTGTCGCCAATTTTGAGTGAAAAATGGGAAATTTCGACCTGAAATCACCCCTCATGGGAAGTGGCTCGTAGGCTCCAAGAGTCATGTTCGTACGCCCCCGCGCCCGACTGATCGCCTTGGTGGTCGCTCTCAGCAGTTTTGCTGGGCCTACGTTGTTGGCCTCGGCCCCCGCGTCGGCTTCATCGAACAACATCCAAAACCAGGTGAACGCCATTTTGGACGAGCTCGACCAGCTCGAAGGGCAGATGGACGCTATTTCCGAAGATTATGCGGCGGCTTTGTCGTTGCAAGATGACCTCGTTGTGGAAATTGAATCATCCAAAGCGAGTGTTGCCCTGAAAGAAGCCCAATTGGCAGGAATGCGCAAAGACCTCTTTGGTGTTGCCAAGCAGGCATTCATGAGTGGTGGTCGTGCAAACAGTTTGACCTCACTCCTCACCGATACAGGTGGCCTCAATGCCATGGTGCAACGCGAACATTATTTGTCGGTCGCAGTGAACGCCGGCGCAAACTCCAGCGACGAACTCGACGCTCTCGTGGAAGATCTCAACCTAGAGCGCAAAAAGTTGGAGAAGAAAAAGACCGATGCAGAAAAGCAAGCCCAGGTGGCAACGAGTCGCTTCAATGCTGCAGAAAACCTAGCGAATGCGTATCAGTCGAAGTTGGGTCGTGCTCAGGCCGACCTGGGTGAAGCATTGCAGGCAGAACGCAATCGTCGTGATGCGTTGGCATTAGAGCAGTCTCGTGCGATATCTGCGAAGTATCAGTCGCAAGCAATCAATATCAAAGTGAAGTCGCCCTCGTCGCGAGCAGGAGTTGCTGTACAAGCAGCGCTGGCACAAATTGGAACGCCTTATCAGTTTGCTCGAAGCACGCCTGGTGTTGCATTCGATTGTTCGGGGCTCACTTTGTATGCATGGGGGCAAGCAGGAGTGAGCCTGCCACATTATTCACGTGCACAGTTTCAGCGCGGGCCAAAGATTCCCATTTCTGCTGCTCAGCCGGGCGACCTCATCTTTAGCCGAACCCCTATTGGACACGTGAGCCTCTATATCGGAGGCGGACGCATGGTGCACGCCCCGCGTCGAGGCGATGTGGTGCGCATTGCTCCAGTCGACTGGGGCCGGGTTGTTGGAGTCACGCGTCCGGGTTGAGTCGCGTTGCACTGAAGTAATCTGTGGTGATGCAAGGTGGTCATCATGATTGAGGTCAATCGAGTTTCGCAATGGCTAGAAACTCATATTGAAGGTCTGCGCGGCCCATTTGAGTTCAACATGATTGCTGGCGGCCGCTCCAACATCACGTATCGTGTGGTCGATTCCGCAGGCAAACAGGTGGTCTTGCGCAGACCTCCAACTGGTCATGTGTTGGCGACAGCGCACGATATGGCCCGCGAGCATCGCATTATTTCTGCTGTGGGCAAAACTGCGGTGCCCGTCCCCAAAACACTCGGTGTGTGTACAGATTTAGAAGTGAATGGTTCGCCTTTTTATGTCATGAGTTATGTGGAGGGCGAAGTTCTTGATTCGCAGATCAAAGCACGCGTGATGACTCCCGAGGTGCGTCGAACTGCAAGTGAGAACCTCATTGACGTGATGGTTGCATTGCACGACGTCGATATAGACGCAGTAGGTCTGGGCGATCTTGCCCGCCGCGATGGATACATCGAAAGACAAATCAAACGCTGGAGCGCACAGTGGGAAAATTCAAAACAACGCGAACTTCCCGAAATGGAAGAAGTTGAGCGGTTGTTGCGTGAGGGGATGCCACAACAACTTGGTGCAACAATCGCGCACGGCGATTACCGGTTTGGTAATTGCCTCACCAATACAACAACGGGTGAAATTACGGGTGTGCTCGACTGGGAATTGTGCACGTTAGGAGACCCGCTTGCCGACATTGGTTATTTGGGTGTGTACTGGAGTGACCCTGGTGCTCTTGCGCGAAAGGAAAATGATCCTTCTGGGTTAGAAGGCTTTCCGACGTATAAAGAAATGGTGGCGATGTACGGACAAAAGTCTGGTCGCGATGTGAGCAACATCGGTTACTACGTTGCATTTTCTTCGTGGCGACTCGCGGTCATTTCTGAAGGGGTGTACGCGCGCTATGTGCATGGGGCTATGGGGAAGTCTGACTACGACCCAGCACCACTGCAACGTTCTGTAGAAATGATGGTGGAGTCAGCACTTCATGCTTTACAAGGAGGAAAAAAGTGAGCAACGTGAACGCACAGCAACTAGTGGGCTGGGAGCGCAGCTCGTTTTCGTCTGCCGATATCACTCACGTCACGTATCGCAAAGGCAGTGGGCCAGGTGTAGTGGTTGTACACGAAATTCCTGGTATCACACCAGCTGTTTTACGCTTTGCCGAAGAGGTAGTGCAAGCAGGTTTCACCGTGGTGATGCCGTTGCTAGTAGGTGAAGCCGGTCGTGAGGTGAGTGGCAAATACATTGCATCGTCGATGTCAAAAATTTGCGTGTCGCGAGAGTTCACCACGTTGGCTGTTCAACAAACATCGCCAGTCATTTCATGGTTGCGTGCACTCGCTCGACAACTTCATGAAGAGGTGGGCGGCCCTGGTGTTGGCGCAATTGGTATGTGCTTCAGTGGTGGTTTCGCATTAGGAATGATGCTCGATGAACGGATGATTGCCCCAGTGCTTGCACAGCCATCGCTCCCTTTTGCCATCGGCAAAAAGAAATCGAGCGACCTCAACCTGTCTTCAGACGATGCGGTTGTTATTGCCAATCGAGCAGCAGCAGGTTGTGAGGTGTTGGGCTTGAAGTTCAGCGATGACAAATTGGTGGGCGACCGGTTTACTGCGCTACGCACTTTGCTGGGCGACGCATTTATTGGTATTGAATTTCCCTCAGCATCAAAAAAAGATCACTCTGTGCTCACAGAGCAACGCGTTGATGAAGGTGTAGAACGCGTGGTTGCGTTTTTACAAGAGAAACTTCTTAAGCAAGCCCAGCAATAGCCATGTCGCGGGCAGTTTTGTAATCAGCCTTGCCATTTGGTGCGCGTGGGATCTGCGTTACAAATATCACTCGCTTCGGTGCCTTATACCCGGCAAGTTGGGTTTTCACGTTGGCAATGATGGCTGCTTCTTCCACCGTGGCGCCTGGGGAAAGTGAAGCAACGGCAGTGACAGCCTGACCAAATTTTTCATCGTCAATACCTACGACGAGACAGTCGAGAACACCCTCAACGCGCTTGACGGCTTCTTCAACCTCTTCTGGGAAGATCTTTTCGCCACCAGAGTTAATGACCTGGCTTCCACGGCCAAGAAGGGTAAGAGAACCGTCTGCTTCAACTGTTGCCATGTCGCCAGGAAACGAATAGCGCACGCCATTAATAGTGCGGAATGTCTTGCTTGATTTTTCTGGGTCTTTGTAATAGCCAAGTGGCACTGCTCCACCTGCTGCAACTTTTCCGATCTCACCAGAGCCTGGCACCACTTCGCGGTCGTCGTCGGTGAACACCTTTGTAGTGGGAGCAACGGCGAACTTTGCAGTTTTCGGGGGGAGACCTTTCATGCTGATGGAAGTTCCCATGGAACCTTCACTCGAACCCATGGCATCGAGAAGTACGACGTGTTCAATGCGCTCAAGAAGAGCTTCTTTCACTTCCGAAGTCCACATGACGCCAGATGAGGCAATCATTTTCAAACTGCTCGCGTCGTAAGGAGTTCCTTTTGCAATTGCTTCATCGAGTGCACGAATCATCGGTTTCACAAATGAGTCACCAACAACTACGGCAAGAGTTGCTTTCTTTTCTTGCACAACCTGAAACATTTCGTGTGCGTCAAAACTGCGCTTTTGCAAAGTCACAACGTGCGCGCCACCAGATTGCGGCATCATCGCACCAATCCACATTCCGGTGCCGTGCATGATGGGGCAGCCCGGAATGGTGATGGGACGAATGCCATTTGCGTGTGCATCGCGAACAGTTGTACCCAATTGAGAAATTTCTGCAGGTGGGGTCATGCCAATAAAAGCCAAACCACCATTCACGAATCCGTCAACCAAAGAACCCATTTGGTACATGACGCCTTTGGGCATGCCTGTGGTTCCGCCGGTGTAGAGCATGTAGATGTCGTCTTCATCACGTGTAATACGTGGCATGGGGTCGTAATCGGCAAGAAGAGTGTTGTAAGGAATTGCCGTGACAACGTGGTGCTCACCGTCGTCGCTTACTTCTACCAGTAATTTCAATTTGGGAAGTCGATCAACAACTCGAGCGACACGATCTCCGAGTGAAGAGTGGAAAAAGAGTGCTTCTGCGTCGCTGTTGTCGAGGAGGTAGAGCAACTCTTCATCGAGGTAGCGATAGTTCACATTGACAGGCACGCCGCGAAATTTAAATGTGGCAAATTGTGCCTCTAAGTATTCATTCGAGTTGTAGAGGTATAGGCCGACTTTGCTTTGTGGCTGGAGCCCAGCATCAACGAGAGCACTTGCGAGTCGTGAGGCGCGTTGTTCATATTCACTCCAGGTGCGCGTCACGGTTCCTTGGGTGACGGCAGGCGAGTCTCCAATAGAGTCGGCGATAGATTCCCAGATGGTTGCAAACTGTTTTTCCATAGCAGGAATCTAGTTGACTTTTGTCACAACCTTGAATTGCGGGTGAGAAAAACTTTTGATGCGTTCAAGAATGTGGTCCATGGTGCGAAGATCTTTTGTTGTAGAAAACAAATGACGTACCAGGAGTCCTTTGGCCGCTTTTGCATCGTGCCCACCTGCTTTCCCGTTCAATTTTGTAACGAGATCGACCGCAACATAACCCTTGAGCTGTGAAGAGTCGGGAAGAAATATGCCGCGATGGTCTTGTGGCAATACGTCAACAACAATGTGGCCGGCACAGAAGTTGTTGATTGCAGTGGTCACAGGTTCTCGCCAAAACTTTGACATTGTTTGCAGAGGTAAACCTTTGCCTTCCAAACGCGCACTCATTTTTAATTTGTAGTCAGGTGTGGGGTCGCTGCCAAGGACGGCGCCGAGAAGCCCGCTCACGACCACGATGTGATCATGAGCAAAACTGTGTTGCGCGGGTGTCAGCGTGGGAAGGTCGAGATGGCTCCACACCACCCCGGAGTAACGCTCGCAGGCAACAAGGGTGGGTGAGCCAATCAGAGATGAGTTTGCCGCCTGGGCTCGTGCGAGATGTTTGCCCGATACTCCGAGAAGTGTCGCCGAGCCACCGCCTGCGTCGCAAAGAGCAGCCGCAAGTGTTTTGCGATGTGCCCCAAGTGCCTTGCCGAACGCCCCCATTGTGGGTGCCCATTTGGTGCGAGGTTGGCCGCCATCTTCCTTACCTTCCGAGGGGGGAAGGAGTACAAACATGTTGATTTGTGCGGGCATATGACTTTTTGCTCTCGTTTGTGGCAGGGAATGTAACTTGACTACCGTGGGGTAATAAGATGGGAATGAATCCAGCGGTAGGGGACATGTTGTGAAAGTACAGGTAGATCAATCGAAGTGCCAAGGGCACAACCGATGCTATGCCATCGCCCCCGAGCTTTTTGATGTTGACGACTTGGGCAATGCTTTTGCCATTGGCGATGGGGTTGTTGAGCCACACCTTGCAGAAAAAGCACGACTCGCCGTTGCAAACTGTCCCGAGTACGCCATCAGCATCGTTGAGGAGTAGAGAGATTTATGACAACACTTGATGAAAAATCCATTTATGGTCCTGTCACCAGCTGGCAAACCGACTTCGATCATGCCGACCCGTCGTACAACGAAAATGCTCATGCTATTTGGAGCGAATTGCGCGGTGCTTGCCCAGTCGCTCACACCGAGCGCTATGGCGGCACGTGGCTGCCAGTCACACACGACCTTGTGCATGAAATTGCCTACGACACTGAGCACTTTTCTAGTCGGGGTGTAGTCGTCGCCACCGTCAAGCCAAGCGATTTGCCCGATGCCATTCCCGCTCCTATTGGCGGCGCACCCCCAATTACGTCCGACCCCCCATTTCATCAAGATGCGCGCCGCATTTTGTTGCCAGCATTTTCTCCAAAAACGATCGATCTGTGGGAACCAGAAATTCGCTTATTGTGTCGCGAACTCATTGCCGACATGAAAGCAGCTGATGTGGTTGATGCTGCTACGCAATTTGCACAGCACATTCCAGTCAACGTCATTGCCCGTATGTTGGGTTTCCCGCCAGAAGATGGCGAGAAATTCCGTGGTTTCGTGCACGACGTTTTGGAAGCCATCAACTTGGAGCCTGGGAAACGTGCAGAAGCTTTCATGGCGCTCGATGCTTACATTGCAAAGCAAGTGCAAGACCACATCGACAACCCTCGTGACGACCTGACGAATTTTTTGCTGAATGCAAAAATTTATGATCAGCCACTCAGCCTTCAACATGTTGGCGGCAGCATTATCTTGCTGCTCATTGCTGGTATCGACACCACCTGGAGTGCAATTGGTTCAAGCTTGTGGCACTTAGCAACAAACCCTGTCGATCGTCGTCGTTTGGTCGACAACCCTGCACTCATGCCAACAGCAATTGAAGAGTTTCTGCGCGCATATGCCCCGGTCACCATGGCACGTGTTGTGAAAGACGACTACAACTTCCATGGAAATGAAATGAAGCAGAACGACTGGGTGCTTTTGCCGTTCCCTGCTGCGAATCGTGATCCAAAAGAATTCGAGAATGCCGACCAGGTACTCATCGACCGCGAAGTGAATCGTCACGCTGCATTTGGGCTTGGTATTCACCGTTGCTTGGGTTCAAACTTGGCACGACTTGAACTGCGTGTTGCAGTTGAAGAGTTCCTTGCAGCGTTTCCCGATTTCGAACTTGCACCCGATGAAGTAGTGAAATGGAGCGTTGGCCAAATTCGCGGCCCACGCGAATTGCCAGTTCGCATTAACGCCCGTACCCTCTAGGAGTGCTCGACCTCGATACTCTCAACCCCGATCAATACGATGCGGTGGTGCACCAAGGTGGACCACTTTTGGTGGTTGCGGGTGCAGGTTCAGGTAAAACGCGAGTTTTAACTCAGCGCATTGCATGGCTCATCGAGGGTGGCGTGCACCCCATGCGCGTTCTCGCTATTACCTTCACCAATAAAGCTGCTGGCGAGATGCGCGATCGCGTGGAAGCCTTGGTTGGCCCTGTTGCGCGTCAAATGTGGGTGAGCACGTTTCACGCAGCTTGTGTTCGCATATTGCGTGCCCATGCCGATCTTTTAGGTTTCCCTAAGACATTTTCTATTTACGACCAGTCAGACGCACAGCGTTTGGTGAGCTATGTCATTCGTGATCTTGGCCTCGATGTAAAGCGTTTCCCAGCGCGCGGTGTTCAGGCACGCATCAGTTTGTGGAAGAACGAATTGCTCACGCCGGGCAAGGCAAAAGACCGCGCAACAGGAATGCTCGAATCGAAGCACGCCGATGTTTACATTGAGTATCAGTTGCGCTTAGAGCGCGCGGGGGCAATGGACTTCGACGACTTACTCATGCGCACGGTGCAGTTGTTTAAGCAACACCCCGATGTTCTTGCAATGTACCAAGAGCGTTTTGAACACATTTTGATTGATGAATATCAAGACACCAACGTTTCGCAAAACGAAATTGTCCTGATGCTGGGGGCTAAGCATCACAATGTTTGTGTAGTAGGCGATACCGACCAATCGGTTTATCGCTTCCGCGGGGCAGATTTTCGCAACATCATGCAGTTCGAAGAAGCTTTTCCCGATGTAACAACTGTGGTGTTGGCGCAGAACTATCGCAGTACACAAAATATTTTGAATGCAGCCAATGCTGTTATTTCCAACAACATTGAGCGCAAGCCGAAGAACCTGTGGAGCGACTCAGGAGCTGGTGACCTCATCGTACGTTATTACGCCGACGATGAGCACGATGAAGCACGTTGGATTGCACAACAAATTCATGACGCACATGAAACCGATGCCCGACAATGGGGCGAAATGGCCGTGTTCTATCGTGCGAATGCGCAAAGCCGTATTCTTGAAGAGTCGCTGATGCGCTTTGGAGTTCCCTACAAAATTATTGGAGGCACTCGTTTCTACGAGCGCCGTGAAGTAAAAGATGCACTTGCATACTTACGTGCTGCCATTAACGAAGCCGATGAAGTCAATGTAAAGCGTGTGCTCAATGTTCCCAAGCGTGGCATTGGCGACACCAGCGTCGACAAACTCGATACGTATGCGCGCAATCACGGCCAGGGTTTTTCATTTGCGCTCCACAACGCGGCTGCGGCTTCGGTGGGCGGGGCAGCATTAAAAGGGATTACCGCATTTCTTGCATCACTCGATGAAGCAGGGAACCATCAAAGTGAAGGCCCGGCAGAAGTACTGCGCTTAGTACTGAAGAGCTCGGGCTATATGACGGAATTAGAAAACGAAGACACAGTCGAGTCGGCGGGCCGCCTAGAGAACCTTGCGGAACTCATTGGTTTTGCAGAAGAGTTCGATTCCGTCGATGACTTCCTTGAACAAGTTGCGCTTGTTGCCGATACCGACCAAATCGATGGTGAAAATCGCGTCATGCTCATGACCCTGCATGCTGCAAAAGGCTTGGAATTCCCTGTGGTGTTTCTTGCAGGCTTTGAAGAAGGTGTATTCCCGCATAGCCGAAGCCTCGCAGAGCCCGAAGAAATGGAAGAAGAGCGTCGCCTTGCATACGTCGGTATTACGCGGGCGCGTGAACTGCTCAATGTTTCACATGCATGGAGCAGAAGCTTGTATGGAAATACCCAGTACAACCCGCCATCACGCTTTTTAGAAGAAATTCCACATGAACTTTTCCGCATTGAAGGCAATGCGAATGCTCAAAGTTTTTCTGGTGGTGCATCTTCATTTGGATCCGGTGGCTCAAGCCGCCGCGAGCGTACTTATGGCAATTCCTTCTCAGAGGAACACACGAACCGCGTTGTTGATGCAGCCATTGCTGCTGGTCGTAGCGCAGCACCAGTAGTAAATGCCAATGTTTTGTCTGATATCAAGGTGGGTGAAGACATCGTGCATCCCACCTTTGGTGAAGGTGTGGTGATCGATATTAAAGGCGCTGGTGAAAAAGCAGAAGTGACGATTCGCTTCCGCGACAAGGGCACAAAAATACTGGCGCTTGCCTGGGCGCCATTGAAAAGGCTCTAGGTTTTATGGCCTAGTGGTGTCTTCCCTGGTGGTACTTCAGAAGTAGAGTGAAGGCATGAAGGCAGCACTACTTGTAGAGAGTTTGACGGGAAACACCTGGAAGGCCGCTGAAATGATCGGCGCCAATTTGCAGCAGTCGGGCTGGAGCATCACGGGTTTATCGCCAGTGCGTAAACCAGATCATGCTTCAATCCAAAATGCCGACATTGTGTTGGTGGGCACTTGGGTTCACGGACTTTTTGTTGTCGGGCAAGCACCATGGGGTGCAGGTGCACTAGCAAAACTTCCTGCAATGCGCGATAAAAAAGTTGCTGCGTTTTGTACCTTCGCATTGAACCCTGCAAAAACTCTCGACACCATGACACGCATTTTGGAATCACGTGGCGCAGAAGTAGTAGGTGGCCTTGCGCTTCACCGTGGCAAATTGGGCGAGCACACAGAAATTTTTGCCGACCGTTTAGTGTCGGCGCTTGCTACTTCGTAACGCGTAAGTCGATATACAAAGTGGTGCGGTTCTCTACGAGAGGCCGAACATCAGTTGGTTTTGCTAAGTCGTCCATTTGTATGTTGCGGCCTGAACAATCGGTGAAGGTGCGTGTCTCTTTCACTTGCTTGGCAAGACATGTTTCGTCGCGGTCTGCTGGGTAGGCGTAGAACACCCGCCAGCCTTTCGCAGGGTCAGAGCCTTGGTGGTCGAGAACAATGCTGCGCTTGCCATCGGGGTCACGCAGGTCGGGGTAGAGAACGGGGCCAGACTCTGTGACAGTTTTCGCAATTTGGCTCACGGAGCCCACGCGAAAGGTTTGGGCGCCCAAGTTGGTGATGCTCTCAGGATTTCGCGAAATGAGGGACGCTGCGCCCCATAAGGCCAAAAACAGCAGTGCAAAGAAGACAATTCCAGCGCCAACGGGGACAAAAGCTCTGGCGAGCGGGGACTTGAGTCGAGAAGATGCCACCCCCATAGTGTGGCGGGTTAGAAGGAAGATGCCACAACGGCGTAGGGTTTCTTTCTTGTGAAGAGGCCTTACCGAGTTGTCGTAGCTAAACCAGGGCTTGACGGTCACGACCGTGGTGCAAAAACCATTACGCGTGCCCTTCGAGACCATGGATTCGAAGTCATTTATACGGGTTTACACCAAACCCCCGAGCAAATTGCAGAGACTGCTCTGCAAGAAGATGTCGATGCAGTCGGACTTTCACTGTTGTCGGGTGCTCATCTCACGCTGTTTCCCCGCGTCATGGAAGAACTCCGTGCTCGTGACCTGGGAGACATTCTCATCTTTGGTGGTGGAGTCATTCCCGATGCCGATGCAAGAACGTTGAAAGAGCAAGGTGTTGGACAAGTGTTCGGACCAGGCTCGTCGTTGAAAGCTATTTGTGCTTGGCTTGAAGAAACGCTCGACGCAGCTCAATAATTTTCTGAAGTAGTTACACAATATTTTTACAATCAAGATCTCAATTATTAATAAGGAGTAAGAGTGGACCTCTTTGAATATCAAGGCAAACAGTATTTTGCCAAGTTCGGTATTCCTGTATCAGCGGGTGGCGTAGCAGTCACTGTTGATGAAGCAGTGAAAGTTGCCGATGCATCGCAGTACCCAGTTGTAGTGAAAGCTCAAGTGCAGGTAGGCGGTCGTGGAAAAGCTGGTGGCATTAAGTTGGCCAACAACGCCGACGAAGTGCGTTTGCATGCTGGAAATATTCTGGGAATGGATATTAAAGGTCACGTCGTCAAGCGCATTTGGGTAGAGCATGCGTCCGACATTGAAGAAGAGTATTACGCATCATTCACACTCGATCGTGCTGCGAAGAAGCATCTCTTGATGCTGTCTGCCCAAGGCGGCGTAGAAATTGAAGAAGTAGCTGAAAAAGACCCCGATGCAATTGTGAAGTTGCATATCAACCCTGTTGATGGTTTAAGTGAAAAAGTTGCTCGCCAAGCAGCAGTCGATGCGAAGATCCCCGCCAAGGCACTCGATGGTGTAGCAAAGATTTTGGTTCAGTTGTACGACTGCTTCACTGCAGGCGACTGTGACCTCGCCGAAATTAACCCACTCATTTTGAAGCCAACCGGCGAAGTGCATGCGCTCGACGCAAAAGTAAGCCTCGATGGAAACGCTGAATATCGTCACCCAGAATGGGCTGAATACAGTGCAACTGAAGAACTCGACGACCGCGAACAACTCGCTCGTGAAAAGGGCTTGCAATACATTGGTCTTTCAGGAACTGTTGGCATCATTGCTAACGGTGCTGGCTTGGCAATGAGCACGCTCGATGTAGTGAACCAAGTGGGTGGCAGTGCAGCAAACTTCCTCGACATTGGTGGCGGTGCAAATGCCGACCAAATGGCAGCAGCACTCGAAGTAATTAACTTCGACAAAGAA
>JBIKNT010000176.1:0-3889 GCA_044358465.1 Ilumatobacteraceae bacterium | reverse complement strand
AAAAAACCTGCAAGCACGTCACCGCGCAATGTTCCTAGTTCACTGCGCTTGAACAACGAGACATAAATTGTGATTCCTACAAGCAGTGTCCATAGCGCTGGCAAAAGCCGACGTGCACGTCGTATCCAAAATTCACGCAAGTTCACGGTTCCAGTGCGCTGCGACTCGGCGACCAAAAGAAGAGTGATGAGATAACCGCTGATGACGAAAAATACTTCAACGCCTAAAAATCCACCCTCGAGCCACGAATGGTTTGCGTGATAGAAAATCACTGCAACAACGGCTAACGCGCGCAGGCCATCGAGGCCAGGTAGATAGGGCACTACTGCTGGTATGCGCAAGCCGCCCGAGGAATCAGGTGGCAGATGAGACAACCGGGAGCCCCAAGTTTGCATAGATCTCACGCGTAGCGCTCGACCGATTCAACGTATAAAAATGCAACCCTGGCGCACCAGCATCGAGCAATTGCGCACATAACTCAGTTGCTGCTTCTACGCCAATACGTCGCACATCTTCTGGGTCATCTACTTTGGCAAGTCGTTCCGCTAAATCTTGTGGGAACGCCGCTCCCGACATTTCTGCCATGCGCTGCACTTGACTTTTGTTTGTTACTGGCATGATGCCCGGAATGATTGGCTTGTTGATTCCGAGTGCCGCAAGTTCTTCAACGAGACGCACATAATGTTCTGCGTCAAAGAAAAACTGGGTAATGGCAAAATCGGCCAGACGTAGTTTTTGAGCAAGAAATTCACGGTCTTCGGTGCGTGATGAACTGCGCGGATGCACCTCTGGGTGTGCAGCAACACCAATGCTGAATTTCCCTGCAGCTTGCAACTCATACACAAGGTCAGAGGCAAAGCGATAGTCACTCGGGCGAACATCGGCAGGGTCTGTAGGTGGGTCACCACCCAGAGCCAGAATGTTTTCCACTCCGGCATCTACATAGGCCTGAAGGATTTCTTCGATATCGCCGCGCGTGTGACCCACACAGGTGAGATGCGCCATCGGGGAAATTGTTGTTTCGCGGCGCATCCATGTAACAAGATCGCGAGTACGTTCACGGGTGCTGCCGCCAGCACCGTAAGTAACCGACACAAAACTGGGATGCAAAGTTTCCAATTCTGCAATTGTTCGACCTAAAGACAATTGGGCAGCATCGGTCTTTGGCGGAAAGAACTCAAAGGAAAAAGTACGCCCACGAGCAAGAAGTTCCGTAATGCGGGCCATGTGAATAGTTTAGTGACGGAAGTGGCGTGCGCCAGTGAAGATGAGCACAATGCCATGCTCATTTGCTGCCGCAATGACTTCCTCGTCACGCACACTGCCCCCTGGCTCAACAACAACATGCACCCCAGCGGTTGCCAACATGTCGAGCCCATCACGGAAGGGGAAAAATGCGTCACTCGCTGCTACCCCGCCAATGGCTCGGGTCCCTGCACGTTCACATGCCAACCGTGCTGCATCGAGACGGTTTTGCTGGCCACCACCGATGCCCACTGCTTCATTGTTTTGTGTCACCACAATGGCATTCGAGCTCACCGCAGCACATACCTTCCACGCAAAGCCGGCCTGCTGTAGCTGCTGTGGTGTTGGCTGAGCGCTACTTGCCACGGTCCATGTTGCAGGGTCATCATTCACGCCGTCGGGGCTTTGCACCAGAACTCCACCACTCACACTGCGTAACTCATACTCAGGAAGTTCAGGAGCACTAGCACGCACGATGCGGAGATTTTTCTTACTTTGCAGAATGTGCAATGCCGAATCTGAAAACGCCGGAGCAACAACGACTTCAGTAAACACGTTGCAGATTTCTTGAGCAGTTGCTTCGTCTACCTCTCGGTTGAGAGCAATGATTCCGCCGAATGCACTCACTGGGTCACACGCATGAGCACGTTGGTATGCATCGAGTAGCGACAAACCAGTTGCTACACCACACGGGTTGGCATGTTTTACAACAACCGCTGCAGCATCAGAAAATTGGTGCACCAGTTTCCAGGCAGCATCGGCATCGAAAACATTGAGGTATGACATCTCTTTGCCACCGAGTTGTTCAGCAGTGTTCCACCAACTATGACTTCCTTCAAGTCGATACAAAGTGCCTGTTTGATGAGGGTTCTCTCCGTAGCGCAGATCTGAAACGTGTTCTAACTGCAAAGACAAGGAAGACTTCTCGCTGCCACTCATCCATTGCTCAATTGCTGCGTCGTAATTGCGTGTAGTGGCAAATGCGCGCGCCGAGAGCTGGCGACGTGTTTCCAAACTCAATGCACCATTTGCCGAAATTTCAGCAAGCACCGGCGTGTATTGAGATGGTTCCACCACTACACCTACGCGCGCAAAGTTTTTGGCAGCTGCACGAATCATTGCTGGGCCACCAACGTCGATGAGATCAACACTGGGGTTGCTAGAAAACGGGTACAGGTTCACCACCACTAAGTCAATTGCCTCAATGCCATACTCGGCCATGTCGGCTACATGATGTGGCAACGCAGTATCGGCAAGTATTCCACCGTGCACTTTGGGGTGCAGTGTGACCACACGATGATCAAGAATTGCGGGCACACCGGTGAGGTCGGCCACATCGGTCACGCTGATGCCTGCAGCAACAAGTGCCTTGGCCGTACCACCGCTCGAGATAATGCTCCATCCAGATGCAACAAGGCCCCGCGCAAACTCTTCAATGCCTGTTTTGTTATAGACACTGAGAAGGGCGCGGGGCACTGTTCAAACTCTCTGAATTACTTTGGTGACTTACTTCAAGCCCTTGACAATTTCTGCCATGAGCGAGCCGGCTTCAGTTGGGTTCAAACCAATTTGTACGCCTGCTTCACGCAATGCGTCCATCTTGCCTTGTGCCGTTCCTTTGCCGCCAGAAACAATTGCTCCGGCGTGGCCCATTTTCTTGCCTGCTGGTGCAGTAACACCTGCGATGTATGCGCTCATTGGCTTTGTGACATTGGCTTTAATGAACTCTGCAGCTTCTTCTTCTGCAGAACCACCAATTTCACCGATCATGATAATTGCGTGTGTCTCTGGGTCTTTTTGGAACTCTGCAAGACAATCAACAAATGAGGTTCCAGGAACTGGGTCTCCACCGATTCCTACGCAAGTGCTCACGCCAATTCCTTGCTGCTTCAATTCGTAAAGTGCCTGATACGTAAGAGTTCCTGAACGCGAAACGATGCCGACGTTTGGACCTTTTGCTGAAGGCAACTCTGCAATTTCACCAGCGGTAATACCGATGTTGCATTTCCCTGGGCTAATGATTCCTGGGCAGTTTGGTCCGAGCAAACGTACTTTTGGAAAATCGCGAACAAGTGTGTTGAACACCTTTGCTTCGTCTTGGGCTGGAATACCTTCGGTAATGCACACGATGAAAGTGATTCCGGCTTTTGCTGCTTCCAAAATGGCGGCAGCTGCAGCCTTTGGTGGAACTGCAATAAATGAAGCATCTGCACCCGTTGCTTTTACCGCATCGGCTACAGAATCGAAAACAGGAATGCCTTCAACATCTTGCCCGCCCTTACCTGGCGTGACGCCACCAACAACATTGGTTCCGTAGGCACGGTTGCGCAGACCGTGAAACTTACCTTGACCTCCGGTGAGTCCTTGGACAATCACCTTGGTGTTCTCGTTTACAAAAATGGCCATGGTGTTTTCTACTTTCCGTTCGCAAGTGCTACTGCAGCACGGGCTGCTTCGAGCATTGTTGGCTTACTCAATAATTTGGATTCTGGAATTCCTGCTGATGCCAGAATCTCTCGTCCTTCTTCGGCGTTGGTGCCATCGAGTCGAATAACAATGGGTGCGCGCAAATCGACGCGCTTCATTGCTTCAACAATTCCCTTGGCAACTTCTTCGCCTCGTGTAATTCCACCAAAGATGTTGA
>JBIKNT010000029.1:0-12633 GCA_044358465.1 Ilumatobacteraceae bacterium | reverse complement strand
TTCCCTGAACACACTTGGCACGGAAAGCATCGGCGTCTTTGATGTTGTTGAACACTCCATCAATGATGGGCTTTCCTGCTTCACGTGCTGCAAGAAGAGCAGTAGCCAGATGCGAATACAGCGGGGCACGACCAGGAATTTGGGCTGCGCGAAGCTCTTTCGCAAGGTCGTTGGTTCCCATTACCAAAACGGCAACTCGCGGGTGCGCTGCAATTGCGCGCGCATCGAGAATGGCGGTGGGGGTTTCAATCATGGCCCAGATGAGAATTTCTTTCGGTGCTCCTGCAGCATCGAGGTGTCGTGACACCTCATCGAGAGTTTTTACATCGCTCACCTTGGGAATCACAATTGCCGACACGCACGCTTTGGCAGCAGCGGCAATATCGGCTGCGCCCCACGGGGTGTCGAGACCATTGCAGCGAATGGTGATTTCACGCTTGCCGTACTCGCCCGATGAGGCTGCCTTCACGGCATTTTCACGTGCTGCATCTTTCGAGTCGGGCGACACTGCATCTTCGAGGTCGAAAATGAGCGCATCGGCAGAGATGCCTTTTGCTTTCTCTAGAGCCCGCTCATTTGCGGCAGGCATATAGAGAACAGAGCGGCGAGGGCGAAGAGCAGACATTGCAATAATCCTTTTAGTGTGAAGTTTTAATAGCCGTAGAGCGAAGCAAGATGAGGGTCACGCGAAGCGAGTTGCTTGGCGAGCTCAACAACTACTTTGCATTGCTTAACAGAAGCATCGTCTTCCATTTTTCCATCGAGCATGATGGCGCCAGTTCCGTCGCCCATTGCGTCGATGACGCGCTGAGCTTGAAGAACATCTTGTGGGCGTGGACTAAAGACGCGCTTTGCGATATCAATTTGTACAGGGTGCAAGCTCCATGCGCCAACGCACCCGAGAAGGTATGCATTGCGGAATTGGTCTTCGCAGGCAACCACGTCTTTGATGTCGCCAAATGGGCCATAGAACGGCAAAATGCCGTGCATCGCACACGCATCGACCATGCGGGCAATGGTGTAGTGCCAGAGGTCTTGTTGAAAAACTTCCCGCGGCGCATCGGGTGCATCGGGGTTGGGGTCTTTGCGCACCACGTAGTCGGGGTGTCCGCCACCCACACGCGTGGTTTTCATACGGCGGTTTGCCGCAAGGTCTGCTGGCCCGAGTGAGAGGCCCTGCATGCGCGGTGAAGCGCCACAGATTTCTTCCACGTTGGCAACGCCTCGTGCAGTTTCTAAAAGTGCATGAATCAAAATGGGGCGCTTCAACCCAGCGCGAGCTTCTAGCTGTGCAAGCAAACGGTCGACATAGTGGATGTCTTCTGGGCCTTCCACTTTCGGAATCATGATGACGTCTACTTTGTCGCCGGCCTGAGTAACGATGTCGGTGACGTCGTCTAAGAACCAAGGGGAGTCGAGGCTGTTGACTCGGGTCCACAATTGTGTATCGCCCATGGGCATGGTTTTGGCCACATGAATGAACCCTGCGCGAGCAGCTGCCTTGTCGGCCATCGGAATGGCATCTTCCAAGTTGCCGAGCAAAATGTCGACATTGGGAATGGTGTCGGGAAGCTTTGCCACCATTTTTTCAATTTGTGGTGGGAAGAAGTGAATGACACGACTTGGGCGGAACGGAATCTCGCGCACGGGCTCGGGAGCACCAACGGCGAGAGGTTTGAAGAAGTCTTTAGCACTACGCACGGGCTAATCGTAGGGCTTCACGCCGAACAACACGAATTATGAGGTGAGGGGAGGCAATAAACGCCTAATCTGACTCAGTGCCACAACCTCAATTAGCCAGCGGAAATTTTGATGCAGTCCTCTTTGATGCTGGTGGCGTATTGGTGCTGCCTGACCCAACAGTTCTCGGGCCATTGCTCCACTATTACGGGGGGTCTCAAGATCACGATGTTCACGCTCGTGCGCACTATGCGGGGATGGCGGCAAAATCTGCCAGCACTGCCGGTGAAAACGATTGGACTCACTATGACGAAACCTATTTAGAGACCGTCGGCGTGAAAGATGCAGTGCGAGAAGAAGCACTTGAGGTATTTGGCAAAGTCAAAGGTGTGGCCAACTTGTGGCGTCACCCCACTGCTCATGCTCGTACGGTGTTGCAATCATTGCACGACAAATTAGTACCCATTGGCATTGTGAGTAATGCGAGCGGCCAAATTGAGGCGACGCTTGCGCAGAGCGCCGTATGTCAGGTGGGCGAAGGCGAGTTCGCTCCAGTGCGCTTTGTGATTGATAGCCACATTGTCGGAATTCAAAAACCGGACCCGCGCATTTTTCACATTGCGTTGCAGAAACTGCCCGACATTAACCCTGCACGCATTTTGTACGTTGGCGATTCACTCATTATGGACGTTGGCGGCGCGCGCGGTGCAGGGCTTGTGCCGTGTTTAGTAGACCCTTACGGCTTTGCCGAAGGTCACGACGTCATTCGCATTATGTCACTCACTGAACTTTTAGCTGCGTTTTAAAAATTAATTTTTCGCAGCGTCGACAAGTTGTCGAGCAATCACTTTTAAGCACAGAGTTTCGTCGGCGCCTTCAAAAATGGAAAGCACGCGAGCGTCTACAAAGAGACGGCTCACGGTGTATTCCTCGGCGTAGCCGAAACCGCCATGAATTTGCATCGCTTCGCGTGACACCCATTCAGCGGCCTTGCATACATAGGCCTTCACCATGCTTGCTTCCATAGCGCCTTCGCCCTTTGCCATGAGCTTGGCTACTTCGTAGCTGAACTGGCGACTTGCCTGAATGATGGCGGCCATGCGACCCAACTTCACTTGTGTGAGTTGGTACTCGGCAACGTTCTTGCCAAACACCACGCGGTTGTTGGCGTAGTCGTAAGCGGCTTCGTAAGCAGCTTGCATGAGGCCAACAGCGCGAGCTGCAGTTTGCAAGCGGCCATTTTCAAAACCTGCCATTTGGTAATAGAAGCCCTTGCCGAGTCCGCCTTCGAGGCCAATGAGGTTCTCTGCGGGCACAAACCAGTTGTCGAGAGCAATTTCATATGAGTGCATACCGCGGTAGCCGATGGTGTCGATGGGACGACCTTCCATCTTTCCGCCTTCATCTTGCGAGAACATGAAGCCATGTGCATCGCCGTGAGGCTTTGGAACGATGAACAAACTGAGACCCTTATGGCCAAGGCTGCGGTCGGTGCCGGTGCGTGCAAGCAACATGAGCACGTCGGCGCGTGCGCCAAAGGTGCACCATGTTTTCACGCCATTAATGCGCCAGCCCTTGCGGCCATCTGGTGCTTCACCTGGAGTAGCAGTTGTTTTTACGCCTGCTACGTCGCTACCAAAGTCGGGTTCGGTTACTGCAACAGCTGCGAGTACTTCTGCACTTGCAAGTTTCGGCAACCATTCGTTCTTTTGCTCTTCGGTGCCGCCCTTCATGAGCGCACGAGCGAGAATTTCGGGGCGGGTAATGAGCGAGCCACCAATGCCGAGCGAACCGCGTGAGAGCTCTTCAGTGGCAATGACGTTGCCCATGTATTCGCCGTCGCCACCTTCGCTGTAACCGCCGTATTCAGCAGGAATAGATAATCCGAATGCGCCCATCTCGGCAAGACCAGAAATGATTGCTTCAGGAACGTCTTCATTGAAGCGGTGCACGTGCTCTGCGCGTGGTGCTACTTCTTTGTTAGCAAATGCACGGAAAGTGTCTTGCACCATTTCGAAATCTGAATCGAGGTGACGTGGGCCTTGTGTGCTTGCGAGTGAAGCTAAGAATTCTGGGTCGCGGAACGTGGCAACAAAGTCGTGTGCGTGTGCAAGGTCGGCTGGGTTGACGCCCCATAGTTTTTCACGACCAATGAGACGTGAAATGAGGTCATGCACCATGTCGGCAGTAAAGGCGCAAGCAAGAAGACCTTCAGCATTTCCTTTAGATCCGTAGTCGAGCATTGAACGTGCAGTTTCTACAGCCGATGCAGCATGCGCGAGGTCGTAGGCGAGAACTTGTTGCACATCTGGGCCACCAGTTGCTGCGAGTGTGCGAACACCTTTGCCCACCATGGCGCGCGCAGTTTCAATAACGGCGGCGGCGGTTTGCAGATCGGGGGTGGGGAGAGATGCGGTCGTGCTTGTCATGGGTTGAAACGCTAGTGAGGAAATTGCTGCTGTGTCTCACTGCGCGTGCGATTTCTGCCTAATGTCACAGCATCTAGACTGAGGAGATGGGGGAAACGCAGGCTTTTGGTGAGCCGCTCATCGCTCCGGTGGCAACACATGGCGAAACCCATGCATTGCTGGTGCAACACAAGGGCGAAATGCTCTTTGAGGCATATGGGTCGGGCTATGCCACGCCGTGTGGGCCGAGCAGTACCCATATTTCATGGTCGATGGCAAAGAGCATGACCCATGCCTTGGTGGGCATGCTCGTCAAAGACGGACGTATCGATGTCACTGCGCCCGCGCCTGTAGCTGAGTGGCAAGGTTCGCCGCGCGCGGCCATTACATGGCAAGACCTCCTCGAGATGCGCTCGGGGTTGGAATGGGTCGAAGACTATGTAGATGGTGGCAAATCGCATGTCATCGACATGTTGTTTGGTAAAGGCGTTGCCGACCATGGTGCCTACGCCGCAGCATTGCCGCTTGTCGAACCCATCGGAACTGTTTGGAACTATTCGTCGGGCACTACCAATATTTTGAGTCGTTGTATCGGTGACATTTTGTGTCGAGACATTGTTCATGAAACTGCACAAGTGCGTGAAGAGCGATTCCTCAACTTTTTATCGACACGCCTCTTTGAACCGCTCGGCATGACAACTGCTATTGCTAAGTGCGATGCAGCAGGCAACTTTGTTGGTTCTTCATATGTGTATGCAACTGCTCGTGACTTCATGAAGTTTGGAGAGTTGTATATGAATGGTGGCTCTGTTGTGGTGGATGGAACGCGCAAGCAACTTCTTCCCGACTATTGGGTAAACCATGCACGAACAGTTGTGGCTAACGATTCAGCGACAGAAACTCAATATGGCGCCCATTGGTGGGTGTGGCCACAATGTGAAAACTCCCTCGTTGCAACGGGATATGAGGGTCAGTACACCGTGGTGATTCCCGAAAAACAGTTGGTTATGGTGCGATTGGGCAAAACCGACACATCTTTACGCCCAGCGGTGATGCATCAGTTGCAACAGATTGCGTTGAAGGTAACTAGCCTATGACAATGCAGTCGAGCGGCGAAGAGCCAAGCAACTCTGCGAGCATCTCCTTAGAGGCAGCGGCGAACAAGCGCAAGGTGTGGATACGCACGTTGAAGACCGTTGGCTTTGCGGCAGTCATTTACTTTTTTGTTTTTCCGCTCGTTCCCGGATTCCGCCAAGCCTTTAGTGACCTCTTTGAAGTCGATAAGACCATGTTGGTGTTAGGTGTGTTGCTGGAGTTCGCTGGGCTTTTGTGTTATTCACTTCTCACACGTGCAGCATTGGGCAGTGAAGGTCACAAGATGCCGGTGATGCGACTCTTTCGCATTCAACTCAGTACAAAGTCGCTCGGCAGCATCATGCCTGGCGGCAGCGCAGCATCTTCAGCACTTGGCTACCGACTGCTTACCTTGTCGGGCATCAAAGGCCCCGATGCAGGATTCGCATTGGCAACAGCTGGAATCGGCTCTGCAGTAATGCTGAACCTCATCTTGTGGGTGGGGCTCATCGTTTCTATCCCTATTCGCGGAGTAAATGCGTTGTACGGAGGCGCAGCAATCGTGGGCATTGTGCTCATGCTTGTTGCTGCGGGGCTCATATTTGGTTTAGTGGAAGGCCAAGGTCGCGCTGAGCGCGCAGTGCGCTGGCTCGCACAACACGTGCGCATGGACGCCGACCACGCGTGTGAGGTCATTCGCCATTTAGGTAACCGTTTGGAAGGCCTCATTGCCGACCGGCAGTTGTTGTGGCGTGTTGCCGGCTGGGCGTTAGCGAACTGGCTATTCGACATGGCAGCTTTGTTTGTCTTCCTGCGTGCTTTTGGTGGGCACATTGCCATTGACGGACTCATTGTGGCTTTTGGTTTGGCCAACGTGATGGCTGTGGTGCCAATCACACCTGGTGGCCTTGGCATTGTGGAAGGTATTTATATTCCCACCATCGTGGGTTTTGGTTTATCGCGTAGTTCGGCAACGGTGGGCGTGCTTACTTATCGACTTGCACAGTTTTGGTTGCCCATTCTTGTTGGCGCAGCGTGCTACTTGTCTTTGCGAGTTGGCCCCTGGTCGCTCGAAAAGAAAGACCGCCTCAAGCCATTGCGCCAAGTAGCTGAAGATGCAGTGAGCAAGGGCGAAAGCAACATCGACTGGGTCGAGCGCCATGCTCCGCGCGACCGCACAGGGCAGTACCCATTGCCCGCATTGCCCGATGATGAATCTGGGCCAATACAAAAGTCATAAACGAAGTTCGGCGTTGCACTTTTGTGAGACGCCTCGAGTGGGTTAGCGTTTCGGTATGACAACTCATGAACGTCCCTTTGGCCGCTGTTTAGAAGACTTCACCGTGGGCGATGTGTATCGCCACTGGCCAGGAAAAACCATTACCGAATACGACGATCATTTGTTTTGCATGATCACCATGAATCATCACCCTTTGCACACCAATGACTGGTTCGCCTCACAAAGTGTTCAGGGTCGCAACGTTGTGGTGGGCAACTTGGTGTATTCGTTGGTGTTGGGTATGAGTGTTCCCGATGTCAGCGGTGCCGCCATTGCAAACCTTGAAGTGGAAACACTTCAGCACAAGTTCCCTACGTTTCATGGCGACACCATTCATGCAGAAACACGTGTGCTTGAAATTGCTGAGTCGAAATCAAAAAATGATCGCGGCATCGTGACGGTGGAAACTAAAGGCTTTAACCAAGATGGCAAGGAAGTGTGTTACTTCCGTCGTCGCGTCATGGTGTGGAAGCGCGCAAATGCGCCAGAGCGCACGCGGCCTTACGACGTCAATGCTGCTTGGAACGCATAAACAACGTTCCTGAACTTCTCTTGCAGTGGGGGCTTCCTCAACTGCGCAATATGCCATGGCGTGAAACACAAGACCCATGGCACGTGTTGGTGTCTGAAGTAATGCTTCAGCAAACTCATGTGCCGCGAGTGCTTCCACGTTTCGAACGATTTGTTGCTCTTTTCCCCACGCCTCGTGCTTGTGCTGCTGCGCCGCTCGCCGACATGTTGGTGGAGTGGCAGGGGATGGGCTACCCGAGGCGCTGTAAAAATTTGCAACTTGCTGCACAAATGATGGTGGATCGTTTCAATGGCGAAGTGCCCAACACATTGAACGAACTTCTCGAGCTTCCTGGAGTGGGTCCGTACACGGCACGCGCTGTTTTAACTTTTGCTTTCGATGCAGATGTCGCCGTGGTCGACACCAATGTTGCTCGAGTGTTGGCGCGTATTTCAGGCAAAGTGTTAAATGCCCGTGTGTCGCAAGAACTTGCCGATGAGTGGCTACCCATAGGTTTCTCGCGCGATTGGAACCAAGTGATGATGGATTTTGGGGCAACGGTATGCACGGCACGCAAAGCACATTGTGAGGTGTGCCCTGTGCTTGCTCAATGTGTTTGGAAAGGTGGTGCAAACGGTGACGTTGACCCGGCAAAAGCCTCGGCATTTACCAGTAAGCCACAGGCGAAATTTGCTGGCTCCGATCGTCAGGCACGCGGAAAACTAATGAAGGCACTCACAGTGGGGGCAGTTGCACCTGAACGACTCGCTGGAGTAATGGAAATAACAGATGTTGAACGAGCTGTGCGATTAGCGCAAGCACTGGTCAATGAAGGACTCGTTGAGTACTCCACAATGGGGTACCGCATGCCTTCAGCTATGCAGACAATTAAGCAGAAGTGATTTTGCGCAGAATTTCCGGAAAGGAAAGTTCGGCAAGCTCACGCATTTCGTCGTCGGTGCGGTCTTGAATGGGGTGCCCCACAAAGACGCGTGCAATATCGGGGAATCCGAGTGCTTCTGCTTGTGCAGATGCAGCGTTAATGAACTCACTTGAGGCGACAAAGAGCGAAGGCACTCCACGAAGTTCTAAATCTGCGATGTCGTGCACACTGCACGACGTACAACTGCCTCAATCGGCGAGCGCTTCAATGACCACATTGCATTGAATAGAGATTTCATGCCGCAGGTCGGGTGGCGCAGGTTTGGTGAAAGTGGGTTTGCGGAATCGCAACACCTTTGCGCCTTCTGCAACAAAAAGTTCTTCAAGACGATTGAGGTAAACATCACCGCGTGCCTTCACGATGTCGAGCAAACCAACGGTGAGACCCTTCACCGATGCTGGACGTGCCAACTGCTCGCGTTGCGCGGGCCGTGACTCATTGGTGGGGTCGAGAAGAATGGGCGCGCTCATGGTTCACAGTCTGTCATGAAAGGACGGGTCGTGTCACAGGTGTGCTACCCATGGCACCGTTGGCCCATCCGCCGATAATTGAAGAAAAGAGCCCCGCTCCGCCACCAGCATGGGCCAGAAGGATTCCGCCAGCCTTGAATTTGGGCACGGTACGGTCGGCGAACTTGGCGGGCAAACCTTCTGCCATGTCGAGTGCACCCTTTACGAGCTCAGCGCCAGGAATGTTGAGGCGTGCATACAGCTCGCTCAATATTCTCTCGCGATCCCACCCGGCTTCGGCGTATACGCGTGAATGGTCGGGGCTCACCACAAGAATCGCATCGAAGGAAAGCACCGACTTGGGGTGATGCGTTGCGCGTAGGCAAGCAGCAAACGAATTGGTGAGTAGTTCTGGCGTACGGGCAGCTTGGTCTACAACACAACGCGGCCCCTCGCCAGCAAACACCGTGACGGCATTTTGCTGAGGGGCAATACCACGCTCTTGCGCCAGGGTTCCAAATGGTGAGCCGGCTTCGTCTTCAGCAAAACAGAAGCTGAGCTTTCCAGGGTTTCCATGCGTGGCTCGGTCTACTTCGCCGGGCTTGCCGCCACCCACATTGCGAATGGTGAGTTGCACAGCACGACCAATGGTGAGATTCGCGCGGTTGCCCTGACCAAAAACATTGACGCCGCTGTTCATACCGATTGCTTTAGTGCCTGGGCCATTACAAATAATGACGGGGCCAACAGGCATGGTGGTGGCGAGTACTCCATGCATATTGAATTCGTCATTACATACCGCTTCAAGGGCAGTGATGATCCACGGTAAATACTCTGGCAATGCGCCAGCCATGACTGCGTTGATCGCAATTTTTTCAACGGTGAGCTCAACCAAGTTGGGCGGCGCAATGGCAACAATGTCTTGTGGGCTACGCGTAGTGCCCGTGAGCATGCGCAATACGCGTTCAGGTGTGGGTGGAATAACCGGTAAGCCATCGGTCCAACCGCGGGTAAACATCGACTCGAATTCGTCTTCGGCACTTGCGAGTTCAACGTGTCGAGAATGCAATGTGGAGCTGGTGAAGCGCACGCGCAGTTCATCTTCCAAGTTGGGGTCAACGCTGAGCGAACCGCATCCGGGCCGCATGACGGGAAGATCTGCACCAAGGTCTGTAATGCCCGTGAATTTTTGCCATGCATCTTTGCTCCAGCCAAAGGTGCGATCTACCTCCACGCCATTTTCGATGCGTAGCAACGTGGGCACAGTTTCAATGTCGTAATGCCACGACACCGACAGGTCTGCGTCGTGAATTGCAGATACTGATGTAGGAAACGTTGGATCGTCTTGTGTGTACACCGTAAGGGGAGTGCCACTTGCTGCGATGTTGGCAAACAATGGGTCGACCATAACGCACGTTGCGCATTCGCGCTTCACGATTGCTACAAGGCCGTCAGGGAGTTGAGGTTTCATGAGGTGATCCAATCTGCGATGCGTGCACCAACAACTTGTGGTTGTTCAAGTTGTAAAAAGTGCCCGGCGTTTTTCACTATTTCATAGACAACATTGTTTCCCGACATGCTGCGCGACGATTCCATTACATCAACACCGATGCAGCCATCGTTCTCGCCATGCATATAGAGAAGTGGTTGTGCCGGAACTTCGCCACCCATGCGTGATTGGAGTTTGCTGTATGCAGGGTTTTTGTATCCATCGCCCAAAGTTGCACGGTAGTAACCGAGTGCGGCCGACAAGTTCTCTGGAGTGCCCAATGCATCTTTCACATGTTGCGCAGCATTCCCAGAATCAAAAGTGGGTGACCAGTCGGCCCAAATTCTGTCGATGAACGCGTAGTTGTTTGCTGCCACAACAATGTCGGACAAACCATGTTGGAAAAAGAACATGTACCAACTTTTTCGTACCTGATCTAGATTGCCGAGAAAAGCTAGGCCAAGTGCTGGCCCTGGTGGAACCGCCATGCCCACCACTTTCTTCCATCGCTCGGGTGCAAGCAATGCTGCGCCATAAGTTGCTGGGGCACCCCAGTCATGGCCAATGATGACCGCATCGTCTGAACCACCGAGTGCTTCATGCAGAGCAACAGCGTCGTGTGCAAGTGCGGCAGTTTGGTAGCACCCATCGGAAGCGAGCGAGGTGGGGGCATAGCCGCGCATCATGGGCGCTATGGCAGTGAAACCTGCATCGGCGATGTAGTTCATAGTGGGGATCCATGAGTGAGCTGTATCGGGGAAGCCGTGCAGGCAAAGGGCTAAAGGTCCGCTGCCTTGAGTGAGGTACTGGAAGTCGATGCCGTTGGCGTTGACCGCATGCATGCGTGGTGTGTTGTTGCCCATACGTGAACGGTAGTCGCTGCGCGAGGCCTTGCGACCAACGTCACGCTCGTCAACATTTACTCCTTTGCGCAAAGAGGCGTAACGTCATCACTTATGCGGGGGCACGACACAGGTTCTGAGACGACGTTCTCGGTCACATTTCATGGCGTTCGTGGCTCAACACCTTGCCATGGCGACGACATCATGCGTTACGGCGGCAACACCTCTTGTGTTTCGGTGCTCACTCCGAGCAGTCAGCCCATCTTGTTTGATCTCGGAACGGGACTTCGCTATTTCGGCAAAGAATGCCTCACACGCGATACCAAGTTCGTTGGCACCTGCCTCTTAACGCACTCGCATTTCGACCACACGCAGGGCCTTCCGTTTTTTGCACCTTTGTTGAATGACGAAACAGTTCTCACTGTGCGCGGGCCAGTGCAAGACGACGGCATGTCGCTGCAAGCAGTGTTCGACAAATTGGTGAGCCCTCCACTTTTCCCTGTGGGCTTGTCTCACATTCCCGGAACTATTTCTTTTGTCGATACTTCAAATTCAGATTTCATGATTGACGATGTTCATGTGAAGGCTCGCTCCATTCCTCACGTGGGAGCAACGCTCGGCTTTCGCATTGAACTCAATGGCAAATCAATTGCCTACTTGTCTGACCATCAGCAACCCACCGATGGCTCACATGGCATTAGCGATGGAGCACGTGAATTGGTGGAAGGCGCAGACCTTCTCATACACGATTCGCAATTCACGCCACAAGAGTTCGCAGTGAAATCAACCTGGGGACACTGCACGGCGGAATACGCAGTGTGGGTGGCAACCACTCACGGGGTGAAGAACTTGGCGCTCTTTCATCACGACCCTTCGCGTTCTGACGATGCTCTCGATGCCTCGGCTGCTTGTTTGGCAGCTATCGGCAAGGCCGCTGGATGCAATGTATTCGTTGCTTCTGAGGGCTTGAACTTTCGTTTGTAGATCTTTGCCTCGGCAAAATTGTTACGATGTTGCCGTGACTGCATTTGATTCTCGACAATTCCGTGACGTTCTTGGCCATGTTCCCACCAGTGTTGTTGTAGTTACTGGAATCGATGCCGATGGCACGCCGCAGGGAATCACCATTGGCTCATTTGTGTCGGTATCGCTTGAACCACCTTTGGTTGGATTTCTTCCTGGCACGCAGTCAAAAACATGGAACTCGCTGAAAGGCACAGGAAAGTTCTGCGTCAATGTGTTGGCAGAGAACCAGGCCGATGTGTGCTGGAGATTCGCAAAAGAGTCCGACGATCGCTTCGCTGGCATTGAATGGGCACCTTCGCTCAATGGCGCGCCAGCAATTGCGGGGTCACTTGCCCATATTGACTGCAATCTGCACTCCGATGCCCTCTACGGCGATCACTACTTCGTTGTGGGGCAAGTAACGCATCTCAACACTCCAACGGGTGCTTCGCCACATGCCATGGCGTTTTACCGGGGCAAAGTTGTAGAGGTTGCATTCCCCGAGTGAATGCACTGCGCGTGCTCGTGAGTGTGGCTCTTGGCCTCATGTTTGTATGGGCTGGTGTGAGCAAACTTGCACAGGGGAAAGAGTGGAGCATTGCCAGCACTCCATTTTTTACTGGTCGCACATTTATTGATTCTGTGGTGAAATGGGCATTGCCCTGGTGTGAAGTAGTGCTGGGGGCTTTACTCATTGCGCAAGTTGCGCCTGTTGCAACAGGAGTTGCCGCATGCGTATTGCTCGGTGGTTTTACGGTGCGCATTATTCAATTGCTGCGCCGTGGCGAGCGACCAGCGTGTAGATGCTTTGGTGCCGTGTCGCGTGCACCGCTATCGATGAACCACGTATGGAGAAACGTGGTGTTTCTTATTTTGAGTGTGTTGGTAGTTGTTGCAGCATGAATGCAATGGTGTGCGCTTCGTCTCGCCAATGCTCGTAACGCCCTGACGGC
>JBIKNT010000175.1:0-3908 GCA_044358465.1 Ilumatobacteraceae bacterium | reverse complement strand
AATAATGGACACCTTTTGTTTTTTGGCTTCTTCGCGAAACTTTTTGGTGGCCTCAAAGAAAACTTGGTCACTGAATTCGTTATAACCAGTTGCAACAACAATGACATCACTGAATTTTCCACGTGCATTCTTGAATCGTTCAAGTGCACTTTCTTTTGTCTCTGGAATACACCCTGAACGGGTCAGCAATTGGCATGGCTCGGCTGCGTATATCACTGGATGTTTCTTGTCGAGCACCTTGAGCGCAGCGTCGAAAACACCGAGCACGGCCATCACCGAATCACCCACAATAAGAGCTTCGGGTCGCGTACCTTTCTTCGCTACAGAGTTGCCTGCGCTCACCGACAGAGCGCCTATACCGATGCTGATGCAGGTGAGAACGGCAACCGCGGAAAGAAAACTAGTTTTGTAGTGGCAAAAGTATGCGAGAGGCTTCTTCAAGATGGCTAATCCAATGTTGTGCGCTGGTGGGTTCCACAATAGGCAATACGACAAACTTGCTTGCGCCTACTGAAATGAATTCTTGAATTGTGTTGGTGAGGGCATCCCAACTATTTGGAACAAGCACACTGGGGTCGGCTAAATCGGGTCGGCGTGCCGCTAAGCCCACCATGAGAGCTGGGGGAACTTCACCCAAGGCGTAGGGGATGAGCACGCCAAAATGCTCGGGGTCAATAGTGCGGTTGTGCTCTTTTGCGTGTTCGCCAATGGTGGCCCAGCCCGCTTCGGCGTCGGCTGGCGTAACAAACGAAGGAAGCCAACCATCGGCAGTGCGCCCAACGCGCTTGAGTTCGCTTGAGGCGATACCGCCTAGCCACACTTCGGGCGGTTGTTGCACGGGCTTTGGCAACACGCGCAAGTTGTTGAGTTGAAAAAATTCTCCGTCGTGGTTGACCAAATCATCGTTCCAACATTTGCGTACCACTTCAAGCGTTTCATTGAAAAGCTTTGCACGGGTAGTGCGTTCTACTCCGAATGCTTGTTGCTCGGCAACATCGGCAACTCCCAAACCAAAGGCGGGAAGCAAGCGTCCGTTCGACATGCGGTCGAGCGTGGCGAGTTGTTTAGCCAAGAGCACAGGGTTGCGCCCGGGTAGCACCATCACACTCATGCCGAATTTCAATTTCTTTGTACGCGCTGCTGCGACCGACATTGCCACTACTGGGTCGGGTGCTTCTGCGCCAATACGTTCACTCACCCACAAGCTGTCGAACTTTAAGTCTTCTAGTGCATCGACAACATCAAAAAACGATGTGTCGTTGAGATGCGTACGTACTCCGAGGCCATAACCAATGCGAACCTTCATGCGAGAACAATATTCTTGATGATGTCTGCGGTTTCAACTGTCATAGAAACAAATGGCGAATGATCGGTGTTGAGGCTGTGAACGGTGCCGCATCGCTTGGCTATGATGCGTTGATGGTTGGGGTGAACAGCTTGGTCTTGCTCACACACCACATATGTGCTGGGAAGTGTTTTCCAAGGCGCACTGCTTGCCGGTTGACCAAGAGTTGCCACGGGTTGAGGCGAGAGTCGAGCAATTGCTGCATCGCTCACATTGGCGGGGCAGCAGCCGTAGAGCGCGTCGTGAGCTTTTGTGCAGTCGAGCACCAGCGTGGCGCCGCTAGCGCCATCGGGACCGGGCAAAATTGCAGCATTGAGTAATGCGTTTTCTGGAGGGAGCGAAGCGGCAAGGCCGCCCACACTTTCGCCTTCATCGAGACAAAATGCGGTGAGGTACACCAAGTGCTGCACGGGCGAGGTTGTTGATTCGCGTAACAGATGTGCGGCTTCGCCAATGACCCCACCACCATATGAGTGGCCAACGAGAACGACAGGCCTGCCAATTTTGGAAGCGACATCGGCAACATGCTGGGCATCGCCATGCATATCGCAAAGGGGCAACGTAGAAGCCCCGTGGCCAGGTAAATCGATGGCTAATGAGGCAATACCGTGCTGATCTAGCTCGCTTTGTAGCGCAGCCCAGCACCATGCACCGTGCCAAGCGCCATGCACGAGAAGCACCAATGGTCGTAAAACTGTGTCGGAGGTTTCCATATCTGTCATCGTAGTAACCGTGCCAGATCAGTTTGACCCCCGTGCCCTTGACCCGCTCTCACAATTTCGCCTCGACGGCAAGGTTGTCTTAGTGACAGGGGCTTCTTCAGGCCTCGGTATGCGCTTTGCGCGTGTGTTGCATGCGGTGGGTGCTCAGGTGGCAATTTCTGCTCGCCGTGCCGACCGCCTTGAAGCGCTCGCCGCCGAATTGCCTGGCGTACTTGCAGTGCCCGGCGATGTGGGGATAGCGAAAGATCGTGAACACCTTGTTGCCACAGTGGAAAAGTATTTCGGGCGCATTGATGTGTTGGTGAACAATGCAGGTATTTCACGCACTGGTGGAATTGAAGTAGAGACCTTAGAAACGTTTGAAGAT
This sequence comes from Ilumatobacteraceae bacterium, assembly GCA_044358465.1. Classification (GTDB taxonomy): domain Bacteria; phylum Actinomycetota; class Acidimicrobiia; order Acidimicrobiales; family Ilumatobacteraceae; genus F1-20-MAGs119. The sequence goes on along the minus strand of JBIKNT010000175.1, from coordinate 1,474 downwards.
GTACTGCAGGTGAATACCGTTGCTGTATGGCACCTCTGCAAATTGGCAGGTGTGGGTATGGTGGAGCGCAAAAGTGGTTGCGTCGTGAACATCGCCTCCATGTTGGGCCTTGTTGGAGCGACTCCCATTAAGCAAGCAAACTATTCAGCGAGTAAAGGTGCAGTCATCAATATGACGCGCGAACTTGCATTGCAGTGGGCGCGTAAGGGCATTCGTGTGAACTCGTTATGCCCAGGATGGTTTGAGTCGGAAATGACAGCGGGCATGGAAAGTGATGAAGGCAGTCAGCGTTACATCACCACAAACTCACCAATGCCACGCATGGGATTTGCTCACGAACTCGATGGTGCGCTGCTCTTTTTGGCAAGCGATGCATCAAGCTTTATGACAGGGCAAAACGTTGTTGTTGATGGCGGTTGGACCGCGCGTTAAATACTTGGCGTGAGGTGCGCCCACGGCGCGGCAGTTTCTATTTGTGCAGCTAGGCGAATGAGAATGTCTTCGCGACCATATGCACCAACAAGTTGCACACCTACAGGTAATCCGTCGCCAGACATATGCAACGGCAAGCTGATGGCAGGTTGGCCAGTGGTGTTGAACTGTGCGGTGAAGCCCATCCATTCGCCGGCAATTTTGAGCGGGGCCATGGGGTCATTGGGGTTGTTCGCAGAAACACCAATAGCGAGTGGTGGGGCAGCGAGTGTTGGTGTGAGCAAAATATCCCAACCATCTTCCCACCATTGCTGTACGGCGCGTCGATATACGCCGTTGTCGTTGATGGCGAGTGCGTAGTCGAGAGCGCTTACTTTCGATGAGTACTCGGCCATCACCCAGTTCACTAACTCAACATCGTTATTTGATACTTCACGACCCAACATGGCAGAAATACTCTGCCGGCTTGTTGCCATGTTTGTTGACCACAGGGTCATGAAGCGACCGCCTGCTTTGGGGTCGTTGATTGCAGCAGGGAAAGCAAGTTCAACATGGTGCCCAAGAGACTCAAGCAAATGTGCAGCATTGTTGACAGCAGTAGCGCACTCTGGGTGAATGTGGGTGCCATTGAAATGTGATTGCACAAACCCAATGCGCAATTTGCCGGGGTGTGTGGTGAGATCGGCTACATAGGGGCGAAGTGGTGGCGGAGCAATCACCGTGTCACCTACACCGGGGCCATGTACTGCATCGAGTAATGCTGCAATGTCGCGCACGCTGCGCGAAACAGCAAGTTCTACGCCGAGGTTGGTTTCCAAACGCGTAGGGCCAACTGAGATGCGACCTTGTGAGACCTTCAACCCCACCAGACCAGAACACGAAGCAGGTACGCGAATGGAGCCGCCGCCATCGCTGGCGTGTGCAATAGGAACCATTCCTGAGGCAACTGCTGCTGCTGCTCCGCCACTTGAACCTCCAGGAGTGAAGTTGGTATTCCACGGGTTGCGTGTGGCGCCCCATGCTTCAGGCTCGGTGACAGGCA
>JBIKNT010000174.1:0-3920 GCA_044358465.1 Ilumatobacteraceae bacterium | reverse complement strand
ACGGGACATACCGCGCCGAGAACCCTCTTTTTTTAGCCAACAAGCATGGCGCGGATACCAAGACCCATGAGGAACAAGCTTCCTCCGCCATAGAGCAAATACAACTTGCCTTTGAGTTGATTGCGATATGAGTAGATAATGGCGATTGCCATAATGGCTACAAAACCATAGAACGCATGGAATTCTGGAAACTCGAGTTTGTAATGGTTGACCAAGGCAACGCCGAGTCCTACCTGCACGAAGACCGCAACTTCGACGAATGCGATGTACCACCACAGAGCACGGGTGCGTAAGTTTTCAATGCGATGTGCACCTAAAGACCAAACGCCCGCAAGACCGTTACCGATGATGACGACCCACGTCCAGTTGGCGTGAAGATCTTTTAAAAGCAATCCGAGCACCCTTGGAATCTATCTGATTTCCTCAGCGAATGAGGGTGTCGGCTTCGCGGCCCATCTCTTCAATGGTGAATTTTCCATCGTGAACAACCACTGTTGTTACTGAGCAGTTGTCGAGGCTCTTCACTACAAGCCGGTCGTCAGACAATGCCTCGCCAATGACCACGTTGATTGCAATGAAGTGACTGAAGATGACCGCATCGTGTGACAGTGCAAAAAGAGTGTCGAGTAGGTCGCGGCGATATTGCGTATAGATATCGCCATCGCTGATTCCCAGCTGTGTCCACGTGCCAGCCATTGCACCACGCAACCACTCCACACGCTCTTCAAGAGCAACACCCACTGGCGAAGGAATTTCCGCAACTCGTGGCTCGATGGTTGGTGTGGTCTTCCACAATGCGCTCAACGGCCCTGAAGTTTCTTGACACCTGCGCAATGGGCTCGAATACACCGGCAACGGGCCAAGACCCACTAAAAGATGTGCAACATCAACTGCTTGTTGCTGACCCAGTTCATCGAGAACAGGGTCGCGATCGACATTCCACCCCGCGGCTGCTCTGCCGTGACGCACAAGATGCAGGCGCACACTCATGAAAAAATCCATTCCTGTTTTGGCTCAACAGGAGCACCACGCTTCAAAAACCACTCTGTGCCAAATGCGAGAGCAAAAACTTCTGGCGGCATTTTCGACACAAAGCTGCTGTCGGTGATTTGGCTGGCGTGTTTGAAGAGCGACTCACGCTTTTGCTCTAAATAGCTACTGACATCTACACGATGCGTTAACTCATTTTCCGGCATGCCCATGGGGTTGCCGTCGTCGGCAGGCCCATCGACATCAAAATCTTCTCCTTCAGCAACTTCACCAGAGTCACGCGCCATTTCTTGCAAACGACGAAATGAGTCACGATTCATTGTTGCTTCGTACACTTCGCTCACGCCTGCAATTTCTGCTGCGCGGTACCCCACTTTGTGCACTGAAATATGATCGGGGTGGCCGTAGTTGCCGTGCCAGTCATACGTAGTGAGAACAGTTGCGCCATATTTCTTCAATATTGCAGCAAGTTTTTCTGCCGCCACTTCCACCGGTGCATTCATGAATGCCCGCTCATCACTATTTTGTGGCCAACCAGTCATTCCACTGTCGTGATACCCGAGCCATTCCAAATGCTGAATACCGAGTACCGCGCACGACTCTTGCGTTTCACGGCGCCGCACTACTGCAAGCGCTTCTGCGTCGGCAACACCTGCCGGGCGCTCCCCATGTTCCCCGCCTGTAGCGACAACGAGAACAACTGTGTGCCCTTCACTTACTGCTCTGGCAAGTGTTCCACCAGAAGAAATACTTTCGTCGTCGGGGTGAGCATGAAACGCTACAAGTACTCCCACGCCTCAGGCTTCTTTCACTGCACCACTAGCAACGAGTGCATCGATATCTGCAGCAGCGAAGCCACAAATTTCAAGCACTTCGCGCGTGTGCTGGCCAGCATGTGCTGGCGTCAAAGTGAGTTCACTTTGTGTACGAGAAAAACGCGGAGCGGGAGAAGGCTGCATGACGCCACCATGCTCAACAAATGTTTTGCGTTCCACGTTGTGTGGGTGCTGAGCGGCTTGACTCATGGTGAGCACAGGAGCAAAACACACGTCGGTTGCTTCCATGATGTCGCACCACTCACGCTGTGTTTTTGCCGCAAACACTTCAGTGAGGCGAGTTTTCAAATGTGGCCATTGCGACTTATCCATTTGCTTGGCAAACTCGGCATCGCCCTCTAAACCGGTGAGGCGCATGAGTTCTGCGTAGAACTGTGGCTCAATGGAACCAAGTGAAATGTATTCACCGTCTTTGCACTTGTACACGTCGTAGAAGTGCGCACCCGTATCGAGCAAGTTTGTGCCGGGTTCATTTTCATTGAACATTCCAACATTTTTCATTGCCCAGAACATGGTCATAAGCACCGCAGTGCCATCGACCATTGCGGTATCTACTACTTGACCTTTGCCACTTTTTTGAGCTTCCAACAATGCAGCGACGACGCCGAGTGCGAGAAACATGCCACCGCCGCCAAAGTCGCCCACCATATTGAGTGGAGGCGTAGGAGTTTCACCAGCACGCCCGAAGTGCTTCAAAGCACCAGCAAGTGAGATGTAGTTGATGTCGTGACCAGCAGCTGGGCCATACATACCGTTTTGACCCCAACCCGTCATACGACCAAACACAACTTTCGGGTTACGTGCCAAACATGCATCGGGCCCGATTCCCAAACGCTCCATTACTCCTGGACGAAAACCTTCGATAATTGCGTCGGCCCCTTCAACAAGTGTCAACAATGTTTCCACTCCTGCAGGGTTCTTCAAGTCGATGGCAATGTTGCGACGACCGCGCAACAAAATATCGAAGTGAGGAGTTTCTGGTGCTGGCCCGCGTACCGACTGTGCACGCTCAACACGAATCACCTCGGCGCCAAGATCTGACAACAACATCGCAGCAAAAGGACCTGGCCCAATTCCTGCAATTTCAATGACCCGATAACCGCTTAGTGGACCAGCCATAATTCCATTCCTTTTTCTATGAATTGTTGATGTAAGAGGTGTTAAACGCGAGCAGTTAACTCGAGAAATTCAGAGACATATCGTGGCCACAATGCCTCGGGAAGATCGTGACCCATGTCTTCAAGCATCACGAGCTTTGCACCAGGAATAATTGCCGCAGTGCGTTCTCCGCCATCGGGCGCGATGAGTGTGTCGTCGAGCCCGTGCAAGACAAGTACCGGCACGGTGAGTTTTGCTAAACCTTCGGTGCGGCGCCCGCTGGCATAAATTGCCGCAAGTTGGCGCGGCCCACCTTCGGGGTAAAAGCTGCGATCGAAATCGACTGCAGCTTGCGCGCGCGTGCGTTGCGCGTCTCGGTATTTCTTGGAATGCCACACTAACCACGACGACGATGCATCTAAGTACTCTTCGCGCGAGGTGGGTGGAGGTGTGAAAAATGATTCCATTGCCTCTGGTGTGGGTTGACCCACTTCTGGCTCTCCGGGCTGTGACATCACCGAGGTGAGTGACAACACGCGATGCGCATGTTCAATTGCAACCGTCTGAGCAATCATCCCGCCCATTGACGCGCCCATGACATGTGCCTGAGCAATACCAAGCCCATCGAGCACTCCCATGGCATCGGCTGCCATGTGCGAGAGCGTGTAAGGAACTTCAGGAATGGGTTCTTCCATCAGCGCAGCGGTGATGACTGCAGTGGTGTCGACTACGACACCATCGAGCTTGGTTGAGAGCCCACAATCGCGATTGTCGAAGCGAATGACGTGAAAGTTTTGTGCAGCAAACAACTTGCACAAATTTTCATGCCACGAGGTGAGTTGTGCCGAGAAACCCGAAATGAGAAGCAGCGCGGGGTCGGCAGGGCTACCAAAGGTCTCGTATTCAATGTTGATACCTGTTGGAAGTGAAAGTTGTGGCACTTGCCCACTCTACTAGCGGCGGTTTTCCGCGCGTAATGCGGGCGTCTCCCAACGC
>JBIKNT010000125.1:0-5020 GCA_044358465.1 Ilumatobacteraceae bacterium | reverse complement strand
ACGACTGCACCGTGTAATCAGAAATCGCATTACCGTTAGCCGCAGGCGCAATCCACGACACCACAACACCACCCGTGTTATTCACCGTCGCAGCAACACTCGACGGAACACCCGGCACCGTACGCGGGGCAACAGCAGGATTAGATGGCAACGAGAAGCCGCTATAACCAGCAGTATTCTTTGCGGCCACCTTGAAGGTATAAAGAGTTCCCCTTGTCAGCGTGGTGACGACCAATTTTGTAGTAGCAGATGCTGTGTGAGGAATGGAAGTACATACAGTGGGGCTACCAGTGCACGACTGAATGTCGTAATCGGTGATGTCGGAGTTTCCTCCATCAGCAGGTGCTTTCCACTCCACTGTGACTCCACCAATATTGTCGACAACTGCAGTTACATCTGTTGGAACACCTGACAGCGTGTTGATACCTACTACTTGGTCACCGCCATCAGTCTGCTCGTTCGTGACATTTCCATAGCTTGGCGTTACACGGAATGCGTACTTCTTTGTTGGAGACAAACCTGTTACATCAAATGAAGTTGCCGTTGAAGCTGTGCGCGTAACAGTTGTCCAGTTGGTGTTGTCGGTTGAGTACTCCAGTGTGTAGTCGACCAAGTTGGTGCTGTCGCTTGCAGCATTCCACGAAACAGTAATTGCCTGTTCGGTTTTCTGAGCACCTCTAATGTTCTTCGCTTGGAGAACACCAAGGTCTGTACCTGCAGTGGTCGTACCTTTCAAGCCATAGGTACGGGCAAGGTAGTTTTCCACCTGCTGAATTTCGGCAATAGAAAGTGCTTTGTTGTACACCAGCACTTCAGCAACATTCCAGTCTGAGAATTCAGTTGTAGCACCTGCGTTGATTGTCATTGGGCCAGTGAATGAACCTGCCGCCGTGACCACATAACTCTTGCCGTTTGCACGGAAGAGTGGGTTTTGGTCAGATGCCAATTGCCAGTTGGTATTTGGGTTGGATGGCCCAGTTGCAGTCACCCAACCATTGTGAAATGCCCTAGCAGCGCTTCCGCCCCAGAAGCCCGAGAGCCAGTTGCCTGTTGCGCCATCAAAAATTCGGCCCTTGCTGGCGCCGCTATAACGAGCAACGTGGAAGAGCGTGTATGTAGAAGGAAGCACCGTTGCAGGGAAAATAACACCATCTGAAGTTCCTCCGGTAACAGATACAACTGATCCAGCACCATTGCCGCTGATTGTTGAAACACCTGGGGTGCCCTTCACACTGATAGCCGGCCTGTTGTTACCCGATGAGTCGACCCAGGTCTTACGCGTAGGGTCGGTTGTTTGATAGTCACCAGCCACGTATCGAGCGAAGGGTTGTCCGATGAAGCTTGGGAATGCATTCACAGGTGCTGCGGCAAAGCGCAATACTGCAATACCAGATCCACCTGCTCCACCAGTACCTGTTCCGGAGCCGCCTCCATTACCTGTATTTGCTATGCCGGAAGTGCCCGAGGCCGAAGCAGTACCCGCTCCACCTGAGCCGTAGACCGTAGCCGTTCCTGTGATGTAACTATTTGTTCCTGATTTTCCAAGAGCAGATGTTCCACCACTGCCACCAGCAAACCCACTGGTTGATGTTCCACCAGCACCAGCTGATGTTGAAGTACTTGCTGCACCACCATTAGATACGTAGGACTTCGCACCAATAGAAATGCCCGAAGAGAAACCAGGAGTTGCTGACACTGCTGGGCTACTTGCTCCCGCAACGCCACCTTGACCCACTGTGATGAAGATCGAGGCACCAGGTTCCACTGCTATTCCCGAAACGACCGACGAGGCGCCACCACCGGCTCCTGAGTTACCCGCGCTGGCACCGCCACCGCCACCTACGACCAAAGAGTCCAGTGAAGTGACGGCATTGGGAACAGTCCAAGCACATGTTCCCACCCTGCTAAATGTCATCACAACATTGAGCCCACTCGTCGTTCTTGTTGGCACACACGCAAATGGGTTTGTGCGAATAGTTGACGATGTGGCGTCTGGCCCTCTACCTGCGGCGTTGTTTGCTGCAACACGGAAGAGATAATCGGTTCCGCCAGAAAGACCAGTGACAGAAAGTGAATTGGTGTTTGTCGATTGATCTTGTGACCAGGTTGAACCCGCATCGCTCGAGAATGCGACGGAGTAACTGGTGATACTTGAACCACCATTATCGGTAGGTACCGTCCAGGAAACATCAACCTTGTCGTCACCAGGCGTGCCCTCAATTTTGCTCACTGCACCGGGAACAACACGCGGAGTTGCTGGGTCTGATGGCAAGGAGTAGAGACCCTTGCCAGCGGTGTTGATGGCTGCAACTTTGAAGGTGTATGCGGTTCCCTTGATGAGGCCGGTGACGGTTTGCGTGAGCAATGCCGAGGCCGATGCACGCGCAAAAGAAGTACACGTTGTAGAAATACACGACTGTACGTCGTAGTCGGAAATAGCAATACCGCCTGTATTTACAGGGGCCTTCCAGGTCACGGCAATGCCGCCAGTGTTGTTTGCAGTAGCTGAAACATCAGTTGGCACATCAGGTTTGACGTATGGGGTTACTGCGCTTTGTGTGGGCGTTGAATATGCGCCCTTACCAGCAGCGTTGATTGCAGCAACCTTGAAGGTGTAAGCAGTTCCTGTTTGCAGTCCGGTCACGGTTTGTGTTGTGGCTGCGGAAGCTGACGACCGTACAAATGAAGTACACGTTGTGGAAATACACGACTGCACGTCGTAGTCGGAAATTGCATTACCACCATTTTTTACTGGAGCAATCCACTTCACCACTACTTCACCAGATCCATTCGCTACCGCACTCACAGAGGTGGGAGCATCGGGAACTACTCGAGGAATTGCAGCATCGGAATTTGCAGAGAAGCCACCAGTTCCGGCCGCATTTTTTGCAGCAACTTTAAAGGTGAATGGTGAACCAGTTGCAAGACCAGTCACCGTGATGGTTTCACTCGCCGATGGCGTATGAGCAAAATCTGTGCACACATTTGCAGCGGTGCAAGACTGCACCACGTAGTCAGAAATATCGGCACCACCATCATCTGGTGCAACCCAGGTCACCACTACTCCCCCCGTGTTGTTAGGAACAGCAGTTGGCTTATTGGGCACGGAAGGCAACTTGCGAAGAATTGCAATATCGGAGTTCGATGAATATGGTCCGGTTCCTGCATCATTCTTTGCTGCAACAATAAAGGTATAAGACGTGCGCAAAGAGAGGCCGCTGAGAGTTGCGCTCAAGGTATTCGAGGTTGAGTCGGCCGCAACAGAGCATGTACTAACAACGCACGACTTCACGATGTAGTCCTTGATGGCATTCCCACCGTTATCGGTAGGTGCCTTCCATGCAACAACAACCTTGCCGTCGTTGTCGATACTTCCCGTGACGTCGGTTGGTGCACCCGGAACAGTACGTGGAGTAATAGGAGCTGAAGGCGCTGATGCTTGGCCAGTACCGATGCCGTTAGTTGCAGCAACAGTAAAGGTGTATGCGGTTCCGTTGGTGAGACCCGTCACTGTTAGTTGTGTAGCGGTACTGGCGTCATGCTCAAAGAGAGTGCACTTAGTGTCGATACATGAATTCACTACATATTTGGTGATGTCGCTGCCGTTGGCACTGGGGGCAGTCCACGTGAGGTCAACTTTCTTATCGCCCGGTGTTCCTGCAACTGCAGTTGGCCGACCTGGAACCGTACGAGGAATCTTGGGGTCAGACTCTGATGACCATGCACCTTGACCAGCGGCATTGACGGCAGCAACGCGGAAGGTATAGCCCGTTCCACTCACCACACTACTCACAAGTTCACTGGTGGAGGTTGGTGGGTTGGCCGTACGAGTAACACTTTGGCACGATGCATTCAAGCACCTCTGAACGACGTAGTTGCTAATGGCATTTCCACCATTATTCGTTGGAGCTATCCAAGTAACCGATATTTGCCCAACATTATTTGGCGTACCTACTACCGCTGTTGGTGCGTCTGGCACCGTACGAGGGGTTACTGCATCGGACTTTTCTGAATAGCTGCCACTCTTCGCCGCATTAACGGCTGCTACTTGGAAGGTGTACGCGGTTCCGTTCTTCAACCCCGTCACCGTTGTGGCGGTAAGGGCAGAAACCGAATCGGTGAACACTGTGCAAGTTGTACCTTCACACGATTGAACGATGTAGTCGGTAATTTCACTTCCGCCGTTATTCGATGGGGCAACCCACACAAGCTTCACTTCGGTATTTCCTGGAGTGCCCACTACTCCTGTTGGAACACCAGCAACGGTGCGTGGGGTCACGCTGCTTGATGCGCTTGAGTACGCACCAGTTCCCGCAGCGTTGATTGCAGCAACTTTGAATGTGTAAGCAGTTCCATTGGTCAGACCAGTGACAGTTGCTTTGCGTTCTGTAGAGACCTCGTCATTAAATGTGGTGCACCTTGTACCGATACACGACTGCACTGCGTAATCGCTAATTGCGTTACCACCGTTGTTCACAGGGGCAACCCAAGTAAGCGCTACTTGGCCTTCATCATCAATTGTTGCAACAACGTCTGTTGGTGCATCTGGCACGGTACGAGGTGTTGCACCATTTGATGGAGATGAGTCGGCGCTCGTACCTGCGAGGTTGGTTGCAGCAACAGTGAATGTGTATTCCTTGCCGAGTGTGAGTCCGGTAATTGTTTTTGTAGTAAATACATCAACGCCATCGTTAACAACAACACATTCTTTATCGGCACACGCCTTAAGGACGTAATCGGTAATTGCTTCGTTGTTTGCAGATGGGGCGGTCCATTTGAGCACTATTCCGCCAACATTGTTCGCTGTCGCCACTACGTTGCTCGGCGTATTTGGTGCGCTTCGCGCAACCACTTCATTTGACTCTGTCGACCACGGGCCAAAGCCCGCTTCGTTAGAAACAGAAACCCGGTATCTAAAGAAGAAATTGGAATTTTCAAGGTAAATCAGTTGTGCCTTAGTTGCAGACACCTCTTTGGTGGAAGCAGCATTCCACTGTGCGGTAAGGCAGTTGTACCCAGA
>JBIKNT010000058.1:0-7709 GCA_044358465.1 Ilumatobacteraceae bacterium | reverse complement strand
ACGAAGGTCTGACGATTGAAGTCGGCCGTGGCCAACAAGTTCGTAGGAGCACCGGGAACTGTTCGCGGCGTAATGGCACGCGATGCATCAGATGCGGCTCCCGTGCCGATGCTGTTCACTGCCGCAACTGTGAACGTATAGGCAGTGCCATTCTTCAATCCTGCAATTTTCGCTGACGTTTCCGCTGACGTACCGTCGTTGGCAGCAACGCATGATCCACCAGTGCACACTTGCACCACATAGTCAGAAATAGCGAATCCACCGGTGACAGCAGGTGCAGTCCATGTGAGATTCACGGATGTGTTGTCGGGTGTGCCGTCAACTCCCGTGGGAATACCAGGAGGCGATGCAGGTACTACCTCATTTGAAGGTGATGAGTATTCGCCGGTACCAGCAGCGTTCACTGCTGCCACTTTGAATGTCACCGCAACGCCTAGGGGCAATTCGGTTACTTGCACTGATGTTGCTGTAGATGTTCCGTCTTCAAAAGTTGTACATACTTTTGCAGCGCATGACTGAATGACGTAGTCCGTAATTGTTGCGCCATTTGCATTGGGAGCAATCCATGTGACGTCGATATTTCCCAACTTGTCGGCAAGTGCACTTACCTGAGTAGGAGCACTTGGCAACATGCGTGGTGTTACAACTTCTGACGGGTCGGAGTATTGTCCTGTACCGGCGGCATTCACTGCAGCAACAATGAAGGTGTAGCTCGTACCCACAGTGAGGCCTGAAAGCGTTGTGCTCGTTGAATCATTGAGGCCATCTTCGACGATGTCACATTTACCTGAAGTACACGCTTGTACGAGGTAGTCCGTTATTGCTGCGCCATTATTTGCTGGCGCGGTCCACGACAGAGCAATTCCGCCTGTGTTATTCACAACGGCTTTCGCTGCTGTTGGAGCGTCTGGAGCCTTACGAGGCACTACCTCATTTGATGGGTCAGAGTATGCACTCGTTCCTGCCACGTTGATTGCAGAAACCTCTACGTAATACGAGGAGCCCAGCACGAAATCGTCTTTCAGAGTTGTGCTCAATACTTTGAGGTCACTCACACGTACAGGATCTAAACACTCTTGATCGGCCGAGAGACACGCACGCACGTCATAACCGGTAATTGCTGTACCACCGTTATTTATAGGAGCAGACCAAGTTGCAACGATGCCACCCAAATTGTTCGGCGTGGCTTGCACCCCTGTTGGTGGTTGTGGCAACGTGCGCGGAACGACCGCAGCAGAAGGATCGGAATATGCGCCTGTTCCGGCATCATTCACTGCAGCAACAATAAAGGTGTAGCTCGTACCAACGGTGAGATTTGCCACTGATGCAACTGCGAGTTCCGATTCATCATCTGCATAAACAACGCAACCAGCATCGGTACAAACCTTGACAACATAGTCAGTAATTTCCACTCCACCATTGAATATGGGTGCATTCCAGGTGACGGAAACTAACCCGCGGTTCCCTACTTCGGCTACAACATTTGTAGGCGCGTCGGGAACAACGCGCGGAGTGACCGCATCTGATGGGTCTGAATAGTTTCCTATTCCCGCAATGTTGATGGCAGCAACAGTAAAGGTATACGCCTGACCTGACTTCAGACTAGTGACCGCAAGAGCAGTAACTGACGCGCCGGTTTCTCCTACATCACTGCATGTTTCGTTAACAGCGACTGGAGTTTCATTACTTTCAGCTTCCACAAGAACTGGTTCTGTGAATTCGCAAGCCGAAACGGTGTAGCCAGTAATTGCTGCGCCGTTGTTCTTTTCTGGCACTTTCCATGAAACTTCTACTCCCCCTTCGTTGTTGACCACAGCCACTACTGCTGTTGGTGCGGGCGGGGGTGTACGAGGGGTTGCTTCATTTGATGGTGCGGAGTAGCCGCCAAGCCCAATGGAGTTTTTGGCAGCAACTGTGAACGTGTAGGCCTTACCGAGTGTGAGTTCTTCCACAACAACAGCGAGTTCTTTCCCATCAGAAGTAGCGGCATCGGAGCACTCGCCATCGATACATGACTGAACTTCGTAACCGGTGATGTCGATTCCGCCATTGGAAAGTGGTGCAATCCAGGTAACGCGAATACCTCCGGTGTTGTTGGCATCGGCTACAACACTGCGTGGTAGTCCGGGAAGGGAGCGTGGAGCAACGGCATTAGACGCCTCGGAATACGCGCCAACACCTGCAATATTCTTTGCTGCGACTTTGAAGGTGTACAACGTACCAACGACAAGATCGTTAATTGATGCCGAAGTGGTAGTGGCCGAATTGATTTGGGCAACTTCTACACAGTTTTGCCCGGTGCAGGCCTGGACAACATAACCAGTCAATGGAGATCCACCAGTGAACTCTGGAGCACTCCATGTGAGGGCAATAACACCTTCGTCGTTTGCTGCTGCTTCAACGTTAGTTGGAGCGCCAGGCACCACACGTGGTGTTGCAGCATTTGACTCATCGGAATATCCACCTGTGCCGGCAACATTCTTTGCAGCAACTTTGAAGGTATACGAAACACCAATTTCAAGACCCTTGATTTTTGCGAGCGGCAATGGCGACACGCCATCACTTACCACTTCACACAACGTGTCTTTACATGCTTGAACAATGAAGTCGGTGAGTCGTGAACCACCATCAGATTCAGGAAGGTCCCATACAAGGTCGATATTTCCCAAGTTGTCGGGAGTCGCCTTCACATTTTGTGCAATGCCGGGAATCTTGCGAGGAACGGCAACGTCGGAGGCAACCGAGTACGCACCAATACCAGCAATGTTCTTTGCAGCAACCTTAAAGGTATGTGCCACGCCTGTCTTCAAACCCGTCACTGCGGCAGAGACCGTATTGCCGTCACCATCGTCGAACACCACACAAGTGGTTCCGGTACACGACTGAACGACGTAATCGGTAATGTCGGCACCACCATTATCTGTAGGTGCCGTCCATGTAACAATGACATTTCCTTCGTCGTCAATAGCAGCTTTCACTGCTGTTGGAGCACCAGGAACTGTCCGAGGCGTAATGCCTTCAGATGGCAAAGAGTAAGCGCCAACACCAGCGGCGTTAACTGCAGCTACTTCAAAGGTGTACTCGGTGCCGTTGGTGAGTTCATTTACTTGTGCCAATGCTTTGGCCGATTCGCCGTCTTCAAAAGTGGTGCAGGTCTCTGCCACGCAGTAACGCACAACGTAGTCAGAAATATCTGAACCGTTGTTTTGTGGAGCGGTCCATGTGAGATCAACAAGCTTGTTTCCGGGCACGCCAGCAACATTGGTTGGTGCAGCTGGTGGGGTACGTGGAACCACCACAGTTGTGGTGGTGACAAACTTTCCCGTTCCTGCAATATTGACCGCAGCAACGCGCACAAGATATTCCGCGCCAACTGTCAGGTTTTCTATGTCTGCAGATGTTTGCGTAGAAGGTTCATGAACAAATTGAGCCCATGCCCCACCATCTTTTTGATATTCAATGACGTAATCGCTGAGCTCTGCTCCACCATTGATTTCTGGCGCTACCCATGAAACATCGAAGTTGCCTGAATTATCTGGGGCGACGACGAGGTTTGTGGGTGCGTCTGGAACAGTGCGTGGGGTGACAGCTGCGGAAGGCAATGAATAGGCGCCTGTTCCTGCTTCGTTAGTTGCTGCAACGCGGAATGTATAAGCAACTCCATTGGTGAGACCCGTAATGGTGCGTGAAGTGTCTGGTGAATTGACATCGGGGGCAACTACGCACTTATTGAGTGCGCAGTATTCCACGGTGTAATTCGTGATACCTGAGCCACCTGAAACTTCAGGTGCTGACCACGTGAGTGCCACTTCTGCGTTGCCAGCTTCGCCAACTACATTGACTGGCTGACCGGGCTTAACGCGCGGTACTACTACCGATGTTTTTTCAGAATATGGCCCGGTACCAGCTGCGTTCGTTGCTGCCACTTGGAAGGTATAAGCCTTGCCAATTTCTAAATCGATGAGCGACAGTGTTTTTGTCACTCCATCAGTTTCTTGGGTAGAGCATTGTGTGCCCAAGCAAGATTTCACTACGTATGCAGTAATGACTGATCCGCCATCAGATGTGGGAGCACCCCAGGAAACATCTACTCCACCTGTGGCATCGGGAAGCGACTTCACATTGGTGGGTACACCAGGAACAGTGCGTGGAGTAACTGCATCGGAAGGTGCTGAGTCGTCTCCAGGACCAGCGGTGTTCACTGCTGCCACTTTAAAGAAATAAGGAGTGCCGTTTTTGAGGCCTGTGACGACGGCCGGGCTCTTGGCAATGGTGTTGTCAGGAAAAGTGGTGTACTCACCATCAACAGAGGTGGAGTACTTCACTTCATAGCGAGTGATGGGCGTATTGCCAGTCACCGTTGGCGCAGTCCATGACACCGTCACTTCTTCATTACCAGGAACACCTGTCACTTCGGTCGGTGCACGAGCAATGGTTTTAATAGCAACAGCTTCTGCGCCAGCATCGGTTTGTTCGTTGGTGACATCTACATAACTAGGTGTTACACGGAAGTCATATTCCGAGACATCATCGAGGCCAAGAACCGTGATCTTCGTATCAGTAGTTGGAGTGTGCTCGTACAGCTTCCATGTTTTCTTGTCGGTGGAATACTCCACTACGTAGTCGTCGAGGTTGGTGGTATCGGTAGGTGCCGTCCAAGTGAGGTCAATTGACTTTTCGTCTTTTTGCTTTGCCTTAATATTCTTCGTACTCAAAATTCCTACATTGACACCTGCTGCATTTTTACCTTGCAAACCGTACGTACGAGCGAAATAGTTTTCCATTTGCTGAATTTGAGCCAATGTAAGTTCATCCTCGTAAACGAGAACCTCGGCAACTTGCCAGTCTGATGTGCGCTTCGGCCCACCATTGCTGCCATTCACAGTGAGCGGACCGCTAAACGACATGCCATTAGTTTTCGTAGAAACCTGCACACCATTGGCGCGATAAACGGTATTTTTGTCGGACGACAACAACCAGTTGCTGTGCGATTCGCCACCACCATCTTTCATGACCGAATTGTGCTTGGCTACGCCCACCTTGCCATCATCGAATCCGGAGTACCAGTCACCTTTTTCACCCACAATGATGCGACCTTGATTTTCACCTGCATAACGCGATACATGGAACAAGGTGTATCTCTGTGGCAGCACTGCGTCTGGGAAAGTAACGGCATCGCCGGTGCCACCTGCAACGGCAACAATGTTTCCTGTTGCTCCATTGCCAGTTCCTACTTCAATCTTCGGTGCTCCTGTTACATCAACTGCATGACGATCACTTCCTGAAGAATCGACCCAGGTTTTTCGTGCACCATCTTCAGACTGATAATCGCCCGCTACATAACGGGCAAACGGAGTTCCAAATGATGCAGGGAAGGCATTGAGTGGGTCGGTTGCATAACGGATAACAACCACACCTGAACCGCCTGCACCACCTGCAGTGTTATCGGCTACTGAACCGCCACCATTACCAGTTGATGTTGCTGCCGTTGCAGCAGTGGTGTCGGTAGCAACACTGCCACCGGCACCGTAAACAATTTTTTGTCCACTGAAATAGTTTGAGTAACCAGATTTACCAGCGTCGCCACCAGCGAATCCGTCGGTTGCATTTCCACCCTTGGCGGCCTTACCGCCGTTACCAACAATTTCCGTTTCACCAATGAGCACAGAGGAATCGAAACCATTTCCTGCAGCAACATCGGGACCGCTGGTAGCGCCAGTGCCACCTTGGCCAACTGTGTTGACAATTTTCGCGCCCGGTTCAACAGCAATACCGTTGAGCATTGAGCCACCAGCTCCGCCACCGGCACTTCCACCTTGGTTCGCACCACCGGCTCCACCGCCAACAACCAACGTGTCAATAGAGGTCACTCCAGCTGGCACAATCCATGTGCAACTTTCTTCTGCGCTAAAAGTAAGCACTGTGTTGGTGCCGACTTCTGCAGAAGATGGAGCGCAAGGTGCTAACTCGGTACGAACTTGCTTTGAGGGTTCAGAATATTCGCCGGTGCCCATTTTGTTCACCGCTGCAACTTTGAAACTGTATGAAGTTCCGTCTTTGAGACCCGTCACCACTTTGTCGGCACCCAATACACCTGGGATCCATGTAGATCCACCGTTTGATGACTGCAACACCTTGTAACTGGTAATTGCGCTACTGCCATTGGGAAGTGGTTCTACCCAATCCAAAGCAACCGACTTCGCTCCCGAAGTTCCCACAACGTCGGTAGGAGCGGCTGGCAAAGTAGAGAACGCACGAACAGGGCGCACACCAAAGTTGCTTGCGCGATCTGCGGCCGCAGGTTGGCTATCGGCTGTTGCAAAGTTCAGTGCAACAGGTTCACCATCAGCGGAAAAAGTAGAGCTCCAGTACGTTTCAGCAGTGAAGTTGGTGGAGCACAAACCATTTGCCGGGCAATTAAAAAGATCTTTACTTTGAGAGAGTGCTACCAATTCATCTTGTGATGGCAAAAACCAGTCGTCAAGACCATTGAACACCAAATTGTCTGCTAGTTGCATTGCATTGAGTTCGTCACCCGACCTGCAAGACTTTCCAGCAATCTCTGTATTGCTTTTTCCCGTACCAATTTCGACATCATTTTTACCATCGGCACAGTTTTCTGCCGCGAAACCGTTAAGCGGTGCAGCTTCTAAGTAGTAGTCGGGACGCGTATTACCTTCAGTTTCTGGGGTAATAAACACAATTCCGCCACCTGGGCCGATATCTCCAACAACGCACGCGCCGCCATCGGCACACGCAATGTCGGCAGGAGTCAGTTCACTATTGCGTTGGCGACTATCAGATGAACTGCCACAGCCAGCAAGGCCGGCAGCCATAACAGCAACGATGCCAAAAGCAATAAGGGCAACTGGTTGGCGCAGTGTTGAACGTTGTGTGGTGTGGTCGAGAATTTTCACTTGAATGACCTCACTGGACGTACGAAGCGGATTGTTTTTTGCGGCTCATTAAGTGGTTCGCTGCCTTCAACAAAGTTCATAGACACCGCATCGCCTGCACCTCCATGTGAGGAGCTCCAATAAGTGCTAGCGGCAAGATCAGCTGCACATTGCCCCTCCCCGCAGTCTGCAAAGAGTTCGCGTTGCGCGTATAGTTCCGCGAGCTCATCTTGTGACGGTAAGAACCAATCGTCTTTGCCACCGGCACGAAGCTGATCGGCAAATTTTGCCGCGAACATCGATGTCTGATCTTCACCTGCGGCACACCCTGCAACGATCGCGGCGGTATTTTCCTTACCCATTCCAATTGCAAGGTCTTCAGTTACCAACATTGTGCTTCCACAACCCCACGACAACGCCCATGTTGCCGGCGCAGCTTCAAAGCACTGTCCGGTGTTATTTCCTGCAGTTGACGCATCGATGAAGACGACTCCACCACCTGGGCCAGTGTCGCCCACTTTGGCAGCACACTTCACTTCAGTAGCAACAAATTCGGTAGTTGCTGTGACTTCGGGAGGAACAGTTGTGTCGCTAACAACAGTGGTTGAGGTCTCACCCACCACCGTTGTTGCTGTTTCACCAGGCACTGTTGTTCCAGGAGCAGTTGTTGTTGTTGTTTCCTCGGTGCCTGAAGCAGTTGGTCGCGGCGGTAACGGAATGGAGGGACCTGTTGGGTTGAGTTTGTCGACATATTCAATGGCGCCAGGTTCAGTTGATTGGAGACCCTTTGGAATCGGCATCAAAACATTGGTG
>JBIKNT010000173.1:0-3929 GCA_044358465.1 Ilumatobacteraceae bacterium | reverse complement strand
AGGCGCGCCATACGTGCCACTTTGGCTACATCGGCGGCAGAGAGACGTTCAGACACAAGAGTGAATGCTACCGAGTAACGGGAGCAAATTGAGGAGGTCGCTTCTCCATGAAACTGGCGACTCCCTCTTTAAAATCGGCGCGGATGAGCGATTCCTTCATGAGTACGAGCGCACGCTGCTCAGATTCCGTGATGGCCGCAGTGGTGTCGGCGTAGACCTGCTGCTTCATTACTTTCATGGAGGTTGGCGACACATTTGCTGCCAAGTCGCTGGCATAGGAAACCGCGTGAGCGAGTAGCTGGTCTGCGGGCACTACACCGTTGACCATTCCCATTTGATGTGCTTCTTCAGCAAGAAACACGCGACCGCTCAACAACACATCGAGCGCATTTGCGGTACCCACGAGACGTGGCAATAACCAACTCATGCCGTATTCCGCAATGAGCCCGCGGCGCGCGAATGCTGTGGTGAACTTTGCACCAGCTGCAGCAAAACGCACGTCGCACATCAACGCCTGCACCATGCCAATTCCTGCGCACGCACCATTGATGGCGGCGATGACTGGCTTGGGAATAGTTGTTGTGTACGACTGCAAGCGGCCACCTGCTGCTGACTGCGCACCAGCGTTTGACCCACCCGAAGATGATCTACCAATTGATTGCAATGCATCCATGTCGGCGCCTGCACAAAAACCTTTTCCCGCACCCGTCACAACAAGTACACGCACTTCGTCGTTTTCTACGCACTCGTCCATCAATTGGAAATAGCGCTCGGAGAGTTCACCGTTCCATGCATTTAAGCGATCAGGGCGATTCAGGGTAAGAAGCGCTACACCTGGTGCAGGGTGTGAAAGAAGAACTGTGTCGTTTGCTGCTGAGTTATTGGAGGTCGCCATAAGGAAGAACGTTAGACGGGTCAGGCTTACTACGCCGATACCAGAGCGCCTCACGTACCAAAAAGCCGACCGAAATAGCAAAGACTGCGAGAGAAACCCACTGATTCAGCCGCAATCCACCCGCTTGATGGGCGTCGTCAATACGCAGACCTTCAATGAAAAATCGCATCACGGTGTACCCCGCTGAATAGACAAAAAAGAGTCGCCCGGGGCGCAGTGGGATTTTCTTATCGACGGCAAGCAACACGCAACACAAAAGTGCACAACCGAGTGACTCGTAAAGAAATGTTGGATGAAAAGTAGTACCCACAGGAAAACCAGCGCTCATCGTTTTATCGGCACTGATTTCGAGTGCCCATGGCAATGTGGTTGCTCTACCAAAAAGTTCCTGGTTGAACCAGTTGCCCCAACGACCAATCGATTGGGCAATAGCTAATGCAGGAGCAGCACAAGTAACAACGAGTAAAACATCTAAACCTTTTCGGCGAGTTGCCCACATTCCCACCACTACACCAAGCGCAATGCCGCCCCAAATACCAAGGCCGCCTTGCCATACCTTCACGATGTCGCCATAGTTATTGGAAAAGCGCGACCAATCGGTGACCACGTGATACAGACGAGCGCCAACAATGCCAGCAGGAACTGCCCACATGACAATGGAACCAACATCTTCACTTGTGGCAATGCCACGAGCTTCAACACGCTTGCCTAACAACCACACAGCAACTACTACGCCAAGCGCGATCATGAGACCGTAAGCATTCATGCGCAAAGGCCCGATGTTCAATGTTCCCGAAGAAGGGCTTGGGATACTTGCCAATAAATGTAGTGAAAACATTGAGTTAACTTTCTGCCACAGTGAAAGCGAAATTGACTGCGCCATCAAAAATGAGTTGCTTATCGAAATCTTGTGTAGCAACGTGATAGCTACGTTCTAATTTCACTTGTTGAACGGACCCACCGTACGTTGCAACAATGAAATCGCTATCGGCCGGGCTGACCACATGATCTTGGGTTGAAGTGAAAAGCAACAGCGGCACTTTGATTTCAGGCAACCGCTGAGCAAGTGGCTTGAGCCCATCGGCAATAAAGGAAAGCAGCGGACGAATGGGTGTTCCGGAATATGCATTTTCCGTGGTGTCAGGGTCGGCGATATCGCTACCGATACCTGGAATCACTTCTGTACCCTCGGTCAACATGCCCTGAATAGCACTCACGATTTCTTCAGGCATCGCCTGAGCAGCAGGGTTCACACAAACAATGCCTGCGATGTTGGGATGCTGCGCTGCTAACCACAAGGTCAGTGTTCCACCCATCGATAAACCCATCACCACCACTTTTTCCACACGTGATGCCAACATCGCGTATGCGGTGTCTGCATCGCGCAGCCAATCGCTCCACGTTGTGGGCAACATATCTTCAACATCAGTTCCGTGTCCGGCAAGTCGCGGCATCTCTACATGAAAACCAGCCGAAGCACATGCCTCAGCGAGGCCCCGCATTGAACCAGGGTTACCCGTGAAACCATGAACCACCAAAACACCTGTGGTGAGAGTTCCTTGATGAGACCACGCTTCTGCACCAACCATTACGTCATGAGTTGCCATCTCCACAGTGTAGAACGTCTCACTGATTGGCTTGCCTTCGCGTCTAGCCTAGAACCATGCGGCAACAGAGAAAATCGGTGGAATCATCTGCCTTTAGCGCCGTTATTCCCGTTATTGCACTGCTTCCCGCTTGGTTTGTTTCTACGTCAATTTTCTGGTGGTGTTTCTCACTCATTTTTTCGGTGAATTTCTTCATTTTTCACAGTGTCGTTGCACTCGGTGCTGGCCTCATGTTTTTTCTTCCTGCACAGCGCCTCTTTGTCGTGCGTCTTCTTGGCACTCGTGCACCAAATGCACAGGAAGCAGCCCGCCTCACCCCGCTCATCAAGATTGTTGCCCAAAGTGCTCGACTCCATACCCCACGTTTTGTTGTTGCAATTGATGAAAGCGACGACATCAACGCATTCGCATGTGGCGGGCACATTCTTGTAGTGAGTTCATCTGCAGTGGAACATCTCAGCGACGAGGAACTCACTGGTGTAATTGCCCATGAAATGAGTCACCACCTTGGCGCACATACCGTTGCATTATCAATTGGCCAATGGTTGAGCTTGCCCATCATTGCATGTGCACGTCTCGGATTTTTTCTTCAAGGAACAGCACTTCGCATTGAGCACGCTCTTGTACCACGTCATGAGTACTTCCGCATTCCCAGCAAACTCATTACTTCTTTGTTCACCGTGACCGCGTGGATTTTCCAAGCTTCACTTCTGAGTGCTCACATTTTGAACAACATTGTGGGGAAAAATGCCGAGTTCCAGGCCGACGCTCGCGCAGTGACACTTGGCTTTGGGAAAGAGTTGTCTGCTGCGCTTTCCCGATTCACTTTTTCTCATCAAAATACACAACAAGAATCGCGCACTCTGCGCTTGGCGAAAAAACAGTGGCACGAGAAGATCTTTTCTTCTCATCCAGAGGCGCGTACCCGTATTGCTCGAATTGAGGCTCAACTTCGTACGCAACAACATCGCAGGTAACCTGTCTAGGTGCACCTCATTACTGGTCAATCCACTAGCGCTCAATCATGACAGCACTACCTACTTCTCCGTTTCTTACAGCTGCCCGAGGTGAACGTACGACGCACACCCCAGTGTGGTTTATGCGTCAGGCGGGCCGCAGCCTTCCTGAATACCGGGCCTTACGCGGCGAAGGCAGCATTTTAGATGCGATTAAAAAACCGGAACTTGCCGCTGAATTTACATTGCAGCCCGTGCGCCGATACGGCGTAGATGCTGCAGTTCTCTACAGCGACATTGTGGTTTCTTCACATGCCGTTGGTTTTGGCATCGACGTTGCGCCAGGAACCGGGCCAGTAGCGCCCGTTCCACTACGCACAAACGACGACCTCGCTCGATTACGCGCCCTTGAACCCGAAACCGACATGCATTACGTGATGCAAACAATTGACATGTTGGTGAAAGAACTCG
>JBIKNT010000028.1:0-12745 GCA_044358465.1 Ilumatobacteraceae bacterium | reverse complement strand
ATATCCACGAAGTCTCGCTCAGCACCATTGTCGATGCATATCTCACCGAAATTGAGAAAATGCAGGAGCTCGACCTCGATATTGCCACTGAGTTCCTACTCATTGCTTCCACGTTGGTCGAACTCAAGGCGCGGCGCTTGTTGCCCGGCAAAGAGAACATCGACCTCGACGAGGAATTCGCCTTGTGGGAAGAGCGTGATCTTCTGCTCGCACGTCTCCTGGAATGCAAGACCTTTAAAGACGTGTCGTTGGTATTCCAGCAATTGGCAGACCTCGCCGACCGAGCATTTCCACGCACCACTGGGCCCGATGAGAGGTTCTCAAGTTTGCTTCCCGATCTGATGGAAGGCGTGACCCCTCAAAAGCTGCACAAAGCTATTTTGAAAGCCCTCGCACCGAAGCCAGAACCGCATATCGACCTCTTCCACGTAGCGCCAGTTCGGTTGAGTGTTTCTGAGGCAGTGAGTGAATTGATGAGCTCATTGCCAAGCATGAAGGCCATTACCTTCCGCAACCTCACCCGCGGCCATGAAGTGCGACTCGAAGTGGTGGTGCGGTTCCTTGCAATTTTGGAAATCTATAAGCAAGGTTTCATTGAACTCAGTCAAGATGATCGCTTCGGTGATATTGAAATTCACTGGATTGGTGATGAAGGTTTCGCCTCCGTCAATTCATTCTCTATCGACGACTATGAAGGTTAAGTAGAAAGTTTCTCATGTCAGACGAATTGCTTAATATGAACGACGACGCTTCATTCATCACACCTGAAATTATTCGGGCGATGGAAGGCATTTTGATGGTGGCTATTGAGCCAGTTCCTGGCGAATTGTTAGCGCAATTATTCGAAGTTCCCGTTTCCATTGTTGAAGAGATGGCCGCTCAATTGAGCGCTGTGTATGAAGAGGCCGGACATGGCTTTCAACTCATTCAAGTGGCAGGTGGATACCGCTTTCAAAGCCACCCGGCAGTTTCTGCATATGTAGAGCGTTTTGTGCTCGACGGGCAGCGCGCTCGTCTCTCGGCTGCGGCACTCGAAACCCTCGCAATTGTTGCCTATAAGCAACCCATTTCACGCTTGCAAATCGCTTCGGTGCGTGGTGTCGACCCCGATGCTGTATTGCGCACTTTGCATTCACGTGGCTATGTAGAGCATCGCGGCAACGACGACGGTCCCGGCCAGGCAGTGCTGTGGGGAACCACGCCGCTCTTTCTCGAGAAATTGGGCATCAACTCACTTGGCGAGTTGCCGCCTCTAGCTGAATTCGTTCCCGATGCGAGTGTCGTTGAGGCCTTAGAAAATACGCTGCGCATTTCTCCACTCGATGATGCAGGCTCTGCGCCAGATCAAAATCTGTGACGGAAATGCCAGATCATCTTCAGCACGAAGACACTGAATTGCATGAGGGCGAACGCCTGCAGAAAATTCTCGCCGCTTTAGGGTGGGGAAGCAGGCGAGTCTGCGAAGACCTCATCATTGAAGAGAGGGTGACGGTCAACAACGAAATCGCTATTCTCGGTCGTCGTGTCGACCCTCTAGTCGATTTGATCTGTGTTGACGGTGCGCCCGTGGGTGCTCGTCCTGACTTTGTTTATTACTTGTTGAACAAACCACAGGGAGTCATTTGCAGTGCCAGTGACCCGCAAGGGCGTGAGACCGTTATTGATTTGGTTCCCGATGAGCCGCGCGTCTTTTCTGTCGGACGATTAGATTTCGACACAGAGGGTCTTTTGTTGCTTACCAACGATGGTGTGTTAACGCAATTTCTTACGCATCCGAGTCAGGGCGTAGAAAAAGAATATTTGGTGATGCTGTATGGCTCGCCGCGTTTGTCCGACAAAGCCTTGCGCAAATTGCGCATCGGAGTTGAACTTGAAGATGGGGTAACCGCCCCAGCAAAAGTGAGTCAACGAAGTGATAACACAGTTACTGTTGTCATTCACGAGGGGCGCAATCGTCAGGTGCGTCGAATGTTTGAGGCCATTGGTGAAGAGGTGGAGCGTTTAGTACGTGTTCGCATTGGGCCACTCATGGATTCCAAACTGAAGCCTGGTGTATGGCGCGACCTCACTCTTGCCGAGCGCAAATCACTGAGTGAATTTATGTCGAAATCATCTCGGCGCTAAGTACCTCAATCGCTAGAGTGGTGACGTGTCGGTACAGAAAAGCGTCAATATTGTGGGCCTTGGGCTTATTGGGGGCTCAATTGCTGCTCGACTCACGCAAGTTGGTTTTCGTGTTCAAGGAATCGACCCGCTAGCGAGTCGTCAAGATGAGGCACTTCAGTTTGGCTACATTTCTGCAGTTGGGCTCGATGCCAATGCACTCATCACTTTTGTGTCGGTGCCCGTTTCGCAACTCGTCATGGAAGTGGAAGAGGCACTGCGGGCAACAAAAGGAATAGTGACCGATGTCGGCAGTGTGAAGGCTCCCGTCGTGCAAGCTATTTCAGACTCTCGATTCGTCGGCGGCCACCCGATGGCTGGTTCGGAATTAGAAGGTATTCAAGGCGCAGATGCCGAGTTGTTTGAGGGCGCTACATGGATCCTCACACCGACTGATTCCACCGACGACAAGGTTTTCGCTGAAGTGGCCTCCATCGTCCAATTGATGGGTGCCAACATTCTCGCAGTGACGGCAGAGCATCATGACCGGCTCATCGCCGTAGTGAGCCACGTGCCACATTTGGCGGCAGCAACTCTGATGAGTGTTGCCGATGCGCGTTCTGAAGAGCATGCATCGGTATTGCGAATGGCTGCAGGCGGCTTTCGAGATATGACGCGTATTGCATCAAGCAAGCCAGGTATCTGGCTCGATATTTGTCGGGAAAATCGTACGGCTATTTTAGAAACGCTCGATGACTTCATCACAGAGTTGGGCCAGTTGCGCGCCATCATCGACGGTACGAAAACTAGTGAATTGGAAGATTTTCTGTCCAAGGCAAGAAAAGCTCGTTCCCATCTTCCAGCCCGAGTGCGCTCGTTGGAAGATGTCGAAGAAGTGCGGATCCCCATTCCCGATCGTCCAGGTGCGGCCGCAGAAATCTTTACGCTCGCTGCTGCTCTCAATGTCAACTTGGCAAGTTTTGAAGTGGTGCATTCGGCTGAAGGAGAACGAGGTGTTGCCATCGTCCTTGTCGATCAGTCGCAAGTGGAATTATTGCGCGGTGGTCTCATCGGCCGTGGCTTCAAGCCGGGTCGTTAGTGTGTCTGTTCTTCGCCTAGATACAGCAAGTGGTCCGCTCCATTGTGAAGTTGCTGTTCCTGGGTCAAAGAGCATTGCCAACAGGGCTCTCATTTGCGCAGCATTAGCCGGAGCTGGGTCTCGCGTTGCGAATGTGCCAGATGGCGACGACACGGTCGCAATGCTCGATGCGTTACGAATATTAGGTGTGGCTGTTTCTCAAGATCAAGGAGGCGTGAGTGTCACTTCTGCACTCGACTGTGAAAATGTTGAAGAGGTGAATGTTCATGCAGCGTTAGCGGGCACATCATCTCGATTTCTTACAGCTTTAGGTGCTTTACGTAGAGGAAATACGCGAATAGATGGGTTCGAAGCATTGCGCCAACGTCCGATGCGTGACCTGCATATTGCTCTTGAAGATCTTGGTGTAAATGTGGCAAGCGAGTTGGGTGAATACTCACTTCCGGTTGTTGTGAATGGTGCACATGCACATGGTGGTGAACTCAATTTGTCTAGTTCGGTCTCTAGCCAGTTCTCCAGTGCAATTCTGTTGATTGCTCCCTATCTGAGTAGCGGTCTCATATTGAACATCAATGGTGAGCGTGTTTCAGAGTCGTACGTGATGATGACTGTAGAAGTAATGAAGGCATTCGGAGCTGATGTATTCGTTGATGTTCAAGAAGAGAAGCTTCTGCGTATTCGTGTGCAGCCGGGGAAATATGTCGCTACTCAATATTTCGTTGAACCCGATGCCTCGTCGGCTTCATACCCGCTTGCTGCGGTGGCGATTTGCGGCGGCGAAGTATTTATTGCGGGTATGAAACAGGAATCCATTCAGGGAGACACAGGCTTCGTTTCCCTCATGATGAACATGGGATGCGAGGCTCGCTGGACCAATGAAGGCGCACATCTCTCTCGTGATCCTCATATGGCGCTGCAGGGACTTTCCGTTGATCTCAAAGATATGTCCGACCTAGTACCCACCGTTGTGGCAGTTGCTCTCTTTGCACAGGGGCCAAGCACAATTACTGGGGTGGGCTTTATTCGCAATAAAGAAAGCGACAGACTTGGCGACTTGGCAACAGAACTGCATAAATGCGGTGCCAAAGTCAGCGTGCTCGATGACGGCTTGGAAATCTCGCCACACCCGCTTCATGGCGCCACTCTTGCTACTCATCATGATCACCGGTTGGCCATGGCATTTGGTTTGGTGGCGCTTCAGGTTCCCGAGGTTTTGGTAGAAGAGCCTGACGTGGTCTCGAAGAGTTGGCCCATGTACTGGGAAGTGCGCGAGCAAATGTTACGGTCGTGTCGTGAGTGATGATCTAGCGAGTTCTTGGGTTGCTCAGGCCGGGCAGAGCGCTTCGGTTCAAGGAGCAAATACCGTCGTGGCCTTCGACTTCGATGGAACGCTCACTGTTCGCGACACCGTGTGGCCTTTCATTTCGCTCTTGGTTCCCAAGCGCAAGGTTCTGAAGGTATTCGCGGCCGATTTTGCTCGTAATTTGCGTGCCGTCGTGGGGCGTGATCGTGACTTCTTGAAACTGAATGTTCTCGCGAAAGCTCTTGAAGGGATACCGGCAGAGAGAGTCAACCGCATTGCCGAGATCTACGCAGATCACGTCTTAGATCACTGGATGCGGTCTGATACCTGTACGCGCTTGAGGTGGCACCAGAAGGCGGGTCACACAGTGGTTCTCGTGTCTGCATCTTTTGAGAGCTATCTACGCCCTGTCGCTCGGCGAATTGGTATTGATCATGTTCTCGCAACCCGGCTCGAAGTTGTTGCCGACGCCGCGGGAGACGAACGCTTGAGCGGACACCTTTCTGGGGAAAATTGCCGGGGAGTTGAGAAGATTCAGCGCTTTCGCGAATGGGCTGCGGCTCAGCCTGGCATGGTTTTTCGGTATGCCTACGGAGATTCTTCTGGCGATCAAGAGTTACTTCATGCAGCCGGTGAAGCAATTTGGGTAAAGCATGAAACCCTCCAACCTGCGCCTTGACTTTTTGTATAAACCGATTCCTGCGCGGTTGCCTCAAGGGAAGTCTGAACAGGTAGAGAAACTCAGAATCGCAATTCTCGAGGCTCATCGCACAGCCGTTGAGCAGGGAGATCCGGTCTACATCGACCCCATCACACGGCGCAGTGTGATGACAGCTGCTTTTTTGGCCTCGCGAGGTACTTGTTGCACGAGCGGTTGTAGACATTGTCCGTACGAGTGTTAAACGGCTACGTTTGTAGAGTCGTGCGGTAAAAGCCGCCTCATACATCTAGGAGCAAATGTGTCGCAACAGCGAGAGATCCTCACGTGGGAAGGTTTCGGGGTCGCATCGCATGATCTCGCACTGAAGATTGCTGCTAGCGGTTTTGAGCCCGACATGATTTTAGCAATTGCTCGCGGAGGCTTGTTCCTTGCTGGCGCCCTTGGCTATTCACTCGCGGTGAAAAACACCTACACCATGAATGTCGAGTTCTACACGGGTGTCAACCAGCGACTCGATATGCCGATGATTCTTCCGCCGGTTCCTGATTTTGAAGAAGTGAAAGATGCAAAGATTTTGATTGTCGACGATGTTGCCGATACAGGTCACACTTTGAAGCTTGTTAAAGAGTTCTGTAATGGCCGTGTTGCAGAGTCGCGTATTGTTGCCCTTTACGAGAAGTCGCACTCAGTTGTTCATTGCGACTATGTGTGGAAGAAAACAGATGAATGGATCAACTTCCCATGGAGTGATCGTGAGCCGGTGGTCAAAAAAGCAAATATGGTGCTCGACGCCTAAAGGCTCCTCAGTACCACTTGAGCGGCATTACGTCCGCTCGACCCCCACACGCCAGCCCCAGGGAATGTTGCTGCACCTGTGATGTACAGGTTCTTGATGGGTGTTGTGTAGCGCGACAGCTCGGGCTGTTGCGAAAAGAAAATTGACATTGGCCCACCGGAGAAACTCGTGGCATGGCCTTGCGGAAGAAAAAACTCTGACTCGTAATGGGCAGGGGTTTTCACACGCCACGACGAGATTCTTGGAGTAAGTGGTTCAGTCAGCAACGTGTCAAACAGCGATAACCAACGTGAAGGTTCCTCACGCGATTCCCAACCGTCAACGAAGTTGTACGGCGTAAAGAGAGCTTCCAAACTCAAAATGTTGGTGCCCGGTGGTGCGAGCGTGGAGTCGGTCAGCGTGGGAGTGTTTGCAAGAAATGCAGGACGCGCAAGGATCTGCCCGGTTGCCATTTTCATATGACCTTCGTGAAGTTCCTGAGTATTGGGTGCAATAACGACAGTGCACCCTTCGTTATGAGTAAGAACATCTTGGTATCGGTCGTGTTGAAGAGCCATGTATTGAATGTCGCCATGGAATATTGCATCAATTTTCGATTCGTACCCTTGTGACTGTGGGGTGGTGCGCCAGCGTTCAATGAATGTATTTGCTGATGAGGGGGCACCTTTCAGCCACTTCACAAAGGTGTCGTGTGGATTGCATGCGGAAATGACGGTACGGCTACGAATCACTCGACCATCATTTAATTCAATGCCAGAGAGCAATTGGTCTTCGCAGAGAATTGCTGAGACAGGTGAAGATAAGAGGAGATGTCCTCCAAAGGATTCGTACGCCTTGAGAAGTGCATTCGGAAGAGCTCCACTTCCACCAACGGGGCGCCCCACTTGTGCGGCATGGCGCATTGCAAGGGTAATGGCGCCTAAGCCGGTGTGTGGTGTGTGCGGTGAAACACCCCACACTGTTGGGCCTTCAACAAGTGCAGGCCCAATGATTTCTGGTGAAGTGAAGTAACTCTCTAGCACCTCGGCTGCTGACGAGCGACTCCATTGCAGTAGGCGCGTCAGGCCGCGTCCGCGTCGTCTCGCCGTATTAGACATGAGCTTTCGCCGAGACGGAATGTCATTGGCGTTATCTAAAATGAGAGAAATGACAGGAAGAGCGTCTGCGACGTATTGGCGGTAGTTGTTCACCTCGTGGGGAAGCACTCGTGAGAGGGCTTCGCATGTTCTGTCGAGATCATGAAATGAAGGCCACCATTTCTCGCTATGCCATGAACCATTGATTTGGGCAGGTTCGATGTCGATGTATTCCAAACCGTGTTCGTGCAATTGAAGTTCTTCAATGAGAGGGTTTGTTCGTACTGCGAGGTGATCGCAGTTGCAAATATTGACTTTGCATCCTGCAAAGGTATCGCTCGCGGCTGTTCCGCCCACTTCGCTACGAGCTTCAACGAGCAAAGTTCTCAAGCCAGCTCGGGCTAAGTATGTAGCAGTTGTGAGGCCGTTGTGTCCGGCACCAACAACAACAGCATCGTAAGAATCGTGAAGTACTGGGCTTGTTGAAGGTTGCATCGTGGAGTTTGTCAATCTGAATCGTGTACTTTTGAGGAATGACTTCTGCAAACATTTCTACCACGCGGCTTTTGGGTAACTTGCGTGCTCCACAAATTGCGCATGCTCTTAACAATACGGCAATAATCGTGCAGCCGCTTGGTGCCATTGAACAACATGGTCCGCATCTTCCACTCAATACCGACCTGGTGATTGCCGATGCTGTGGCTAGTGCAGCGGTCGAGAAAGTTGGCGAAGAATTAAATGCTTGGTTATTGCCGCCATTGGCTGTGACAAAGTCCAATGAGCATGCTTGGAGCCCCGGAACAATTTGGCTCACAACCGACACCCTCTTGCGTGTGCTCGACGACATCGGTCGTTGTATTGCGATGACAGGTGCAGAACGGCTTGTGTTTTTAAACGGGCACGGGGGGAACAGCTCGTTGGTGTCTGTAGCCAATAGAGAATTGAGACTCAAATATGGTTTGAAAACCTTCTTGGCCCATCCAGGGCTCCCTGCCGATCAAGGTGGGTTGTCTCCTGAAAATGAACTGGGAATGGGTGTTCATGCAGGTACCGATGAAACCTCAATCATGTTGTACTTGCGCCCCGACTTGGTTGATATGTCTCTCGCCGTGCGTCGGATTCCCGAGAAACTGGCGGCGAACAAGCATGTGAAATTTGGGGGCTCCGTCTCATTTGGTTGGATGTCAAATGACTTCAACGATGAGGGTTTTGTTGGTGACCCCACAGTTGCAAATGCTGAACTGGGTAAGACATTGTTCGACGGAGCTGTAGATAACTTCTGTTCAGCGTTGAGAGAAATCGCTTCATTCAACTTCGGTAAATAAACTTATGCTTCCAACGTGTCGTGGATGAGTGTTCCATGGCGAAATATAGAACGCGGTTGGTTGGCAAATGCGATGAATTCACGCACAGACTTGGCAGGCGTGAGAATGAAATGTGCGTTGGACCCGGTAGCGAGAAAGGGTAACTCTCCCGATAAACGCTGGTGAACAATGCTGCTCACAGCTTCAAAGGCATCTTCGGGGAAATAATGACCAGCCGATACCAGTAATCCGGCGGCCTCAAGTGGGTCGGCGCGCCCCATGGGGTTGAAGGGGTCTTGAAGGTTGTCGCCCCCTGCCAATACTGTGGCGCCTGCTGCTCGCAGTGCGCCGAGCGCAGTGAGTGCTCGAGGCATCGCCGATTGGTGTTCGCGGCCTTGGAGGTACAGATTCGTTTGGGGCAGGGTCACGATTGCTATTTCTGCCGAAGCGACAAGTTTCGCGACTTGTTTTTGCACTTTCGTACTTTGCATTCCCAAACTCACGCAATGTGAGGCGGTGACGCTAAAAGCAGGTGCTTTATCGATAACGCGTTTGGCAAGGTCGCGCAAAGACAGCATTCCTGCATTCAGGGTCTCATCGACATGAAGATCTAAATCGCAGTCGAGGTCTTTTGCTAATGCGAGAAACACCTTGTTGGCCCCTGATGGGTCGGTGTCGAGGTGGGGGCAACCGCCAATAAGGTCGGCGCCATCTGCGCGGGCTCGTTCGGCAAGTAGTCGACTGGGCTTTCCCTCTTTTCCGGTTAATGGCCATTGCACGAGAGCGCAGATCTCGATATCGCATAAGTCGCGGAAATTATTGGCGACTTGGCGTAGTGCTCTGACCTGCAAAGTGGAACCGTCAAAAGTGTCGGCGTGTGTTCGTATGCGTGTGGTGCCATTTTTCAAGTAAATGTTGACAGCCCGCGATGCGCGTTCCACAATGTCGTCGAATGTCAACGTGTGAGCATGTTCATGCACAGCATGAATAGCACCAAGGAGATCGCCAGAGGGGTTGGCAATACGCTCGGCGAGAAATGCTTTGTCGAGGTGGGCATGTGGCTCTGCAAGGGTCGGGAGGAGCAGTTGCCCCTGGGCGTCGGTGTCGTGTTCATTCACCACAGCTGTGGCGTCATGTGGTGTGGTCTTCTCAACGATCCCCGCAGATAAATGCACGTCGACATAGCTGCCATCAGAGAGGCGAGCATTGCGAAAGATGTGAGAGGTCATGAACGAAGAAATTATTTCAATGCAGCGGGTGCATTTGTGGGTCGTCGATCCATCTTCTCGCCAAGACGCGGCATTACTTCTTCGGCAACTAAGTGCATCTGTTCATTCATCTCTTCACGGCTCAAACCGGGGAAGTCGAAAAAGATGCAGAGGTGTTTGAGATCGAGCAGGTCGCGCCAGTAACCCAATGTGTCGACTGCATCGTCGATTGAGCCAATAATTTGAATCTTCTGCTCAACTGACTGCTCAACTGTGGGGTTGAAATCAAAAGGAACCTTAGAGCCGTCAGCGTTGCGATATGAACTGAATCTGCCATATGGAGAGAGAAACTTTGTAAATTCGTCGTGTCCGGGTCGTCCGCGCCGCATTGCGGCTTCGCGCGTTTTCCCAACGTGCATATTCATGACCAAGCACCTGTCTTCGCCTGGGGCAACCGGATTGCCGATCTCTTCGCGGATTTCTGCGTAACGGTCCCATTTCTGCTTTTGGCTCTCTGCATTTTGCAGCCAATACACAGCCTTGTGCCCGGCACGTGGAACATACTCAATAGTTTCGGGAGAAGTAACAGGCTGATAAATATCAACAACGCGTTGTGGCTTGGGTATTAAGGTGAGGTCGTTCACCATCGAACCACGGTCGGGAATACCATCGGCAGGGAAAACAAAGTGTTTGCCGCGGTAAGAGAATCGTTCTTCGTACCACGCGAGTTTGATGACTTCCATCGCTTCTTCAAAAGTTTCGCGGTTGATGCGATCATGTTCGGCAGACATCGCGTTGTCGCCCGAGGCAACAACTGTGCCGAGGCTCCATGCTTCGCGGGGAACAGTTCCACGACCCACGCCAATTTCCATGCGACCACCAGTGATGATGTCGGCCAAGGCGAAGTCTTCAGCCAAGCGCAACGGGTGCCACTGCGGTACCACGTTGAACATTTGGCCGAGGCGAAGATCTTTGGTGAGTCCGGCAAGATGCATGCCAAACAAAATGAGATTGGGAAGAACCTCGTAGCCTTCAAATTGGAAGTGGTGTTCGGTGAGCCACATCGTGTCGTAGCCGAGTGCATCGGCGGTCTTTGACCAATCAACTAAATTTTTGTAGCACTCAACAACGGCGTCGTTGTCGTATCGACGACTGGTGGGGGAGATGCTGGGGTCGCCTGCATCTGGCATAGGAACTGTGCAAAAGAAGTTTGTGTCAACGCGCATGTGGCTAACCTACTAAACGCTTTTCTGGCTCACGTACGCAGATGGGCAATTAGCGTTTCTCATTCGTAAAGTTATTGTTACGCCAAGAATCACGTGCGATGAGGACGTCTTTCAAAACCGCTGGTTTATCGGTCATGATGCCATCTGCGCCATTATCGAGAAGCTCATTCATCTTTTGCGGGTCATCAATGGTCCAGTAATGAACAGAGAGACCGCTGCGGTGAGCAATATCGATAAATCTTTCCGAACCCAGCGGTATGGGGCCTTGCTTTGCGGGTATCTGTGCGGCATGGATTCCGGGGGGAAACCGCAGAGGCCTTCCCGCAGCAACTGCCAGCAGCAGGCGGGCAACGCCTTTGGGTCCGAGTGAAGTGGCGTATTGAGTTCCCAATTGTTCCCGCAACTGCCTGAGACGCCTATCGCTAAAGGCTCCGAGGCACACACGCTCTGCCGCGTTGTTCTGCTTGAGTATGTTGACCAAAGGAGTAAGTGCTGAGTCACTTTTACAGTCGATATTCCAACGGGCTTCTGGCCAGAGGGTGAGAAGCTCTTGAAGGGTTGGTATGTGTTCTGTGCCTTCAACCTTTACTTCTTGAATCTGTTGGTAAGTGAGCTCGCTGATTTTCCCTGGGTGATTGCAGGTGCGCTGCAAGTTGTCGTCGTGAAATGCCAACAGCACTCCATCACTAGTTGCGTGCACATCGGTCTCTAAATAAGTGTAACCCAAGTCGATTGCCATCTGAAATGCCGACACCGTGTTCTCGGGGGCATCACTAGCACCACCTCGGTGTGCAAACGCATGAGATGCACCCCAAGAGAAAAACGGGTGTGGAGATGTCACTAGATCGACCGGCCAGCGGCTTGCCAGTATTCATCTTTCAAAAGTTTTTTGTACAACTTGCCAGTGGGGTGACGGGGAAGTTCAAGGCGAAAGTCAACGCTGCGCGGGCACTTCAAGTCGGCTAACTGACTCTTGCAAAAGACGATGAGTTCTTTGGCAAGAGCTTCGGCTTCTTGCGCGGTGGGCGGCATCACATCGGGTTGCACAACTGCTTTGACTTCTTCGCCAAATTCATCGTTGGGTACGCCAAAGACCGCAACGTCGACCACTCGAGGGTGGTTGATGAGCACGTTTTCTGATTCCTGCGGATAAATGTTGACTCCACCGGAAATGATCATGAACGCTTTACGGTCGGTGAGGAACAAGAAATTATCTTGATCTAAATAGCCAACATCGCCGAGTGTCGACCAGCCGCGTCCTTGTGGGTCGCGCGAAGACTTTGTTTTCTCGGGGTCGTTGTGGTACTCAAACTGTGTTTGGCTTTCAAAGAAAATTGTTCCCGACTCGCCTTGCGGCTGTTCATTTCCTTCTTCGTCGCAAATGTGCACAACGCCTTGAATTGATGTGCCGACGGTGCCAGGGTGGGCAAGCCACATCTCTGAGTTGCAGTAAACAAAACCGTTTCCTTCAGTGCCTGCGTAGTACTCGTGAATGACCGGTCCCCACCACTCAATCATTTGTTTCTTTACTTGCACTGGGCAGGGTGCTGCAGCATGTATTGCTACCTTTAGAGACGAAAGGTTGTAGCGCTCTCTCACCTCAACTGGCAACTTCAACATTCTCACGAACATGGTGGGAACAAGTTGGCTGTGTGTGATGTTGTACTTCTCGACGTAGCCCAAATACTCTTCAGCATCGAAGTGCTCCATGATGACCGAAGTTGCCCCGGTGAACATCGTTGCGAGGTTAAAGCGCAGTGGCGCTGCGTGATACAGCGGTGCGGGCGAAAGATACACCGCATCTTCGGTCATAGAAAACAGCAGTTGCGCAAGGTTCGCAACACCGTTTTGTGCAGTGAGTTCAGTTCGCGGAAGAACTCCCTTCACTCCTTTCGGGCGGCCAGTAGTGCCACTTGAATAGAGCATGTCCATGCCGCTGATGCGCTCGGTCAGTGGCTCTGTGCTGTGC
>JBIKNT010000027.1:0-12844 GCA_044358465.1 Ilumatobacteraceae bacterium | reverse complement strand
CGGGCCATTCTCGTCGGCCTTGCGCACAAGCTGCTCATCGCCCTTGACGTTTTCACCAGTTGCTGGCGCAATGTCGATGGGGCTTGGCAAGAAGT
This sequence comes from Ilumatobacteraceae bacterium, assembly GCA_044358465.1. Taxonomy (GTDB): domain Bacteria; phylum Actinomycetota; class Acidimicrobiia; order Acidimicrobiales; family Ilumatobacteraceae; genus F1-20-MAGs119. The sequence goes on along the minus strand of JBIKNT010000027.1, from coordinate 12,749 downwards.
CGACCACTGCGTCGAGCATTGGCTGTACACCTTTGTTCTTGAATGCGGAGCCGCAAAGAACAGGTACGAAGTCGAACTTGAGTGTTCCGAGACGAAGTGTTTCTTTAATTTCAGCCTGTGACATTTCTTCACCGCTGAGGTACTTCTCCATGAATGCGTCACTACTTGTCGCAATGGTTTCCAGCAACAATTCGCGATATTCATTTGCTTGGTCGACCATTGCAGCTGGGATATCGGTTTCATCCCACTTGGCGCCAAGTTCTTCATCGAGCCAAATCAAGGCCTTCATTTTGACGAGGTCGATGAGACCAATAAATGGTTCATTGCTTTCAGGGCCACCTGCGCCAATTGGCAACTGGATGATGGCAGGTACTGCCTGCAAACGGTCTTTCACCATTTCTACAGTGCGATAAAAGTTTGCACCAATGCGGTCCATCTTGTTGATGAAGCACATACGAGGAACGTTGTACTTGTTGGCTTGACGCCACACAGTTTCAGTTTGTGGCTCTACGCCAGCAACTGAGTCGAAAACAGTAACGGCACCGTCGAGTACGCGCAGTGAGCGCTCTACTTCAATGGTGAAGTCAACGTGACCAGGTGTGTCGATGATGTTAATGCGGTGGTTGTTCCAGATGCAGGTTGTTGCAGCTGAGGTAATGGTGATTCCACGCTCTTGTTCTTGAGCCATGTGGTCCATGGTCGCTGCACCTTCGTGCACTTCACCGATCTTGTAGCTCTTACCGGTGTAGTACAAAATACGCTCGGTTGTTGTGGTCTTACCGGCGTCGATGTGCGCCATAATTCCGATATTACGAGTGCGATCGAGAGGGTATTCGCGCTTAGCCATTTTATTTCACTTCCGCATGTGGGGGGTTTGTTAAATGCTTGCTCGAACTACCAGCGGTAGTGAGCAAACGCCTTGTTGGATTCGGCCATCTTTTGCATGTCGTCACGCTTTTTCACAGAAGCGCCCAGACCATTTGCGGCATCGAGCAACTCGTTTGCCAAGCACTCGGCCATTGTTTTTTCGCGACGGTTACGTGAGTATTCAACTACCCAGCGAATTGCCAAAGTACTTGCACGACGTGGGCGTACTTCTACAGGAACCTGATAGGTGGCTCCACCAACACGACGGCTACGCACCTCAAGTGGTGGCTTCACATTGTCGATTGCGCGCTTCACTGTAGAAAGTGGCTCTGTTCCAGTTTTTGCTTCAATGAGCTTCATTGCGTCGTACACGATGTTTTCAGCAATGCTCTTTTTTCCATGAAGCATGATTTTGTTCGTGAGCTGAGTAACGAGCAGTGAACGATAAACAGGGTCTGCCGTCATTTCACGGCGAGTTGCGGGACCTTTACGAGGCATGTTTTCTCCAGATACTTTCTTACTTGACGCGCTTCGCGCCGTAACGGCTACGAGATTGTTTACGATTTTTTACGCCGGCTGCGTCGAGCGCGCCGCGAATGACTTTGTAACGCACACCTGGCAAGTCGCGAACACGACCACCACGAACCAAAACAATGGAGTGCTCTTGAAGGTTGTGGCCTTCACCAGGAATGTAAGCAGTGATTTCCACACCACTCGTGAGGCGCACGCGAGCAACTTTGCGCAATGCCGAGTTTGGCTTTTTAGGTGTGGTAGTAAATACACGAGTACAAACACCACGACGCTGTGGAGACCCCTTCAATGCTGGGGTCTTCGTCTTTGTTGTTTTCACCGTGCGACCCTGGCGGATCAACTGCTGAATTGTGGGCACGCCTAAACCTCTTGTCTGTAGAAACTCTTTGCCGAGCGGGAGAAACCCCCGCTTTGGGACTCTGTGATGTTATGGGTGCTCTAGCGCTGGCAACAACCCGTTACCTGCGTTAGAGCACTCCAGAACGTGAACTTTTTCTGAACTGCTTCGGGCAATGCCCTACTCAGCCGTTTTCTGCTTCTGGCACATAGGTGCCCTGAATACCAGCAAGGAATGCCGCTGGGTCTTCTTCATCGCTGGAATAGAAGGCCATTGGTTCATAATCGGGGGCTTCGATACCGAAGTTGCGATAGATGTCCATACCGGTACCAGCAGGAATGAGCTTGCCGATAATGATGTTTTCCTTCAAACCAATGAGGTTGTCGCCGCGGCCGTCGATAGCTGCCTCGGTGAGAACACGAGTGGTTTCCTGGAACGATGCGGCCGACAACCATGATTCGGTTGCCAACGAAGCCTTGGTGATACCCATCAACTCTGGGCGACCTTCAGCTGGACGCTTTGACTCTTCCACCATGCGGCGGTTGGTGTCGCGGAATACCTTCGCATCAAGACGTGCTCCTGGCAAGAAGCCCGTGTCGCCTGGCTCTTGAACACCAACACGACGTGTCATTTGGCGAACAATGAGTTCAATGTGCTTGTCGTGAATAGAAACACCTTGGTCGCGATACACCTTTTGCACTTCTTCTACCAAGTACACCTGTGTTTCACGGGTGCCCTTAATTTCCAAAAGTTCTTTTGGATCGAATGGACCGTCGGTGAGCGGCTCGCCCGCTTTTACATCGCTGCCATCTTTGATTCCTGGCATGACGCGGCTACCGGTGGGCAAAAGCACCAAGTGCTCTTCACCTTGATCGTCGATGACGTTAACAGGAATGCCCTTGCCTTCGTCTTCGCCAATGCGCACAATTCCGGTGGCGCCGGCCAAGCGAGCAGAACCACGTGGAGTACGTGCTTCGAAGAGTTCAACAACGCGTGGCAAACCACCTGCAATGTCTTTTCCTGCAACACCACCAGTGTGGAACGTACGCATGGTGAGCTGTGTACCTGGCTCACCAATTGACTGAGCGGCAATAACGCCAACTGCTTCACCAAGTTCAATGGTCTTACCAGTAGCAAGTGAACGGCCGTAGCACAATGCGCACACGCCCATTTCCGCATCGCAAGTAAGTACTGAGCGAACACGCAAGCGACCAATGGAATCATCGTCGCGCAATTGCTCAACATGAAGGTCGGTCAAGATGGTGTTCTTTGGAATCACTGTTCCGTCACTAAGTGGCACGTCGTTCAATACCGCGCGACCAAACAACTTGGTGTCGAGGTATGCACGCATGTTGGCAGTGTCTTTTTGAATGTTCTCTACCCACACACCAAGAGTGGTGCCGCAATCAATTTCACGGATGATGAGTTCTTGCGCAACGTCAACAAGACGACGCGTGAGGTAACCCGAGTCGGCAGTACGCAACGCGGTGTCGACGAGTCCTTTACGTGCACCTGGTGTAGCAATGAAGTACTCAAGAGTTTCCAAACCTTCACGGAAGTTGCTCTTAATTGGACGAGGAATCATGTCACCACGAGGGTTGGCCACGAGACCGCGCATACCTGCAATTTGCTTCATCTGGGTCATGTTTCCGCGAGCACCAGAACCCACCATCATTTCGATCGGGTTAAAGCGTTGTGCCTTGAATTCTTTTTCCATTGCAATTTGCACTGCTGCAGTTGCATCGGTCCAAATACGCACTTCTTGCTGACGACGTTCGCCGTCGGTGATGATGCCGCGACGGAATTGGTTTTCCACTTTGTCGGCTTGCTTTTCGTGATCATCGAGAATGGCGCGCTTGTCTTTTGGAGTCTTCACGTCATCGATTGAGATGGTGAGACCAGACTGTGCGGCATAGCGATAGCACACGTTTTTAATTGCATCGAGTGCTTGCGAAATTGCTGACTTTGGATAGTGATCGGAAAGGGTTTCAACAATGAGACCCATTTCCTTCTTCTTCAAAGTTGACGAGATGTGCCCAAAGCGTTCTGGGTAGTCAGCTGGCAAAGCTTCCTCGAACAACAAGCGACCAGGAGTGATGTCGATGGTGCGACGCTCTCCGGTTGACAAGGTTTCACGGAACTTGATTTTGGTATGCAACATCACTGATTTTTCATCGAGTGCGCGGAATACTTCCCAACGGTTCTGGAACGAACGTCCTTCACCTGGCAAACCTTCAACGAGTTCGGTGAGATAGAAACCACCGATGACCATGTCTTGTGAAGGTGCCACGATGGGGCGACCCGATGCTGGTGACAAAATGTTGTTTGCCGACAGCATGAGAACACGAGCTTCTGCTTGTGCTTCTGCAGACAATGGAAGGTGAACAGCCATCTGGTCGCCGTCGAAGTCGGCGTTGAATGCTGTGCACACAAGTGGGTGAATTTGAATTGCTTTACCTTCAACGAGCACAGGCTCGAAGGCCTGAATTCCTAAACGGTGCAAAGTAGGAGCGCGGTTCAAGAGAACTGGGTGCTCTTTAATAACGTCTTCAAGAACGTCCCACACTTGTGGGCGACGACGCTCCACCATGCGTTTTGCCGACTTGATGTTTTGAGCAAGCTCAAGGTCGACAAGGCGCTTCATGACGAACGGCTTGAAAAGTTCAAGTGCCATCAGTTTTGGAAGACCACACTGGTGCAAACGCAGAGTTGGCCCTACCACGATGACGGAACGACCGGAATAGTCAACACGCTTACCGAGAAGGTTCTGACGGAAACGTCCTTGCTTACCCTTCAACATGTCGGACAACGACTTGAGTGGGCGGTTACCCGGGCCAGTAACTGGGCGACCACGACGACCGTTGTCGAACAAAGCATCGACTGCTTCTTGCAACATGCGCTTTTCGTTGTTCACGATAATTTCTGGAGCACCCAGATCGAGCAAGCGACGCAAGCGGTTGTTGCGGTTGATGACACGACGGTAAAGGTCGTTGAGGTCTGAGGTCGCAAAGCGACCACCATCGAGCTGCACCATTGGGCGCAGTTCTGGTGGAATAACAGGAACAACATCGAGAATCATTGCCTTCGGGCTGTTCAAACGACGGCCTTGTTCATCGCGCTGGTTGAACGAAGCAACGATCTTCAAACGCTTAATTGCTTTTTGACGACGTTGTGCAGACAATGGCTTTTGGCCATCGGCTGCTTCAATTGCGGTGCGCAATTTTTCTTCTTCTTTATCGAAGTCGAGGCAATCGATAAGAGCCTTAATGGCATCGGCACCGGTGCCACCTTCGAAGTATTCGGCATAAGGGCCAAATGGATCGCGAAGGTTGCGCCACAACATTTCATCTTCAATGATGAGACGTGGGTGCAAACGCTTAAATTCATCCCAAGTACGACGTGAGAGATCGAGGTCGTTTTCAAAGCGATCACGCAAGCTCTGGATTTCTTTGTCGATGAGGCGCTGGCGAATTTTAATGTCGCTCTCTTTTGTGCCTTCTTTTTCCAAAGTCTTGAGTTCAGCTTCAACATCTTTGAACTTGCGGGCAAGAGCAAGCTCCATGTCTTTCTTGATTGCATCTTGTTCAGCAAGGTATTCCTGCTCCAAGTTGGCAAGGTCGTTATGACGACGATCGACGTCGACCTTGGTAACAAGGCTTGCAGCAAAGTAAATAACCTTTTCCAGTTGCTTTGCCTTCAACTCTTCTTTGGCTTCAATACCGCCGAGAAGATATGCCAACCAGCTACGGGTTCCGCGGAGGTACCAAATGTGTACAACTGGTGCAGCAAGTTCAATGTGACCCATGCGCTCACGACGTACTTTTGAACGTGTTACTTCAACTCCACAACGCTCACAGATAATGCCTTTGAAACGGACGCGCTTGTACTTACCGCAGTAGCACTCCCAGTCGCGGGTTGGTCCGAAAATCTTTTCACAGAAAAGACCGTCCTTCTCAGGACGCAAGGTGCGGTAGTTGATGGTCTCGGGCTTTTTGACTTCGCCTTTTGACCAGAGACGAATTTGATCGGCAGTTGCCAGGCCAATTCGCAGTTGGTCGAACATATTCACGTCGAGCATGTCGGTTCCGTTTCCTTAAAGATCGTGGTAATTGATGAGTGATAAAGGTCGTTTGTGTACAAGAAGTTTCTAGAAGGCACGCTCGCGGCGGCGCTCGCGGTCGTCGTCATCGGTGCCGCGTTCTGGGCGGCTGATGTCGATGCCAAGAGCTTCTGTTGCGCGGAAGATGTCGTCGTCCATGTTGCCCATTTCAATTTCGGCACCATCGGCTGCGAGTACTTCTACGTCGAGGCAGAGAGCTTGCATTTCCTTCATGAGAACTTTGAAGCTTTCAGGAATTCCGGGCTCAGGAATGTTTTCGCCCTTCACAATTGCTTCATAGACCTTCACACGTCCGAGAACATCGTCTGACTTGATGGTGAGCAGCTCTTGCAAGCAATACGCCGCACCGTAGGCCTCGAGTGCCCACACTTCCATTTCACCAAATCGCTGACCACCGAATTGTGCTTTACCACCAAGTGGCTGCTGGGTGATCATGGAGTATGGACCAGTTGAACGAGCGTGAATCTTGTCGTCAACAAGGTGAGACAGTTTCAAGATGTACATGTACCCGACAGTGACGGGGTTGTCATAGGTCTCGCCTGTGCGACCATTACGAAGAACGGTCTTACCAGTCTTTTGAATGAGACGTTGACCATCGACACCATCTGGTGTGATGTTCTCCAAAATTGTTTGGATGGTTGGATGCGAGTTATGAATATCTTCCTCATCCCAATGCGCACCATCGAATACTGGTGTTGCAATGAAAGTTGCAGGAGGAGTAGTTGGGCGCGTTTTCTTTTCTGTTCCACGAATGGGAGTACCAATGGTGTTACCAGAGTTCGTTTTTGGATCGGTCCAACCCCAACGTGCGCAATAACCAAGGTGAGCTTCAAGAACCTGGCCGACGTTCATACGTGAGGGAACACCCAGTGGGTTCAAGATGATGTCGACTGGAGTTCCGTCGTCCATGTATGGCATGTCTTCGATAGGAAGAATCTTGGAGATAACACCCTTGTTACCGTGGCGTCCTGCGAGTTTGTCACCCACGCTGATTTTGCGCTTCTGTGCAACATAAACACGAACGAGTTGGTTGACACCTGGTGGTAATTCGTCACCATTCTCACGTGAGAACACTTTGACGTCGATGATTTTTCCGCTTTCGCCGTGAGGCACCTTCAAGCTGGTGTCACGAACTTCGCGAGCTTTTTCACCGAAGATGGCACGGAGCAAACGCTCTTCTGGTGTGAGTTCTGTTTCACCCTTAGGTGTTACTTTGCCCACCAACACATCGCCAGGGCCAACTTCAGCACCAACACGAATGATGCCGCGGTCGTCGAGGTCGCGAAGAATGTCGTCGGACAAGTTAGGAATGTCGCGGCTGATTTCTTCTGCACCCAATTTGGTATCGCGTGCATCGACTTCATGCTCGTGAATGTGGATGGAAGTAAGCACGTCGTCTTTTACCAAACGCTCAGACAAGATGATTGCGTCTTCGAAGTTGTAACCCTCCCATGGCATGAGAGCCACGAGGAGGTTTTTGCCGAGAGCAAGTTCGCCAAGGTCGGTACTTGGACCATCGACCATGAGGTCGCCCTTGTTGACTTTTTGTCCTTCACGTACACGCACCACTTGGTTGATGCAGGTGTCTTGGTTTGAACGGCGGAACTTGGCGAGGTTGTAACGCTTCTTGCCAAGTGTGTCGTACTGAACAGTGATGCCACGGCCAGAAACTTCTGTCACAGTTCCGTCGTCGAGGGCCAACAAAAGATCGGCACCGTCACGGCCTGCGCGCAATTCCATTCCGGTTCCGACATACGGTGCTTCTGCACGAATAAGTGGAACTGCTTGACGTTGCATGTTGGCACCCATGAGTGCGCGGTTTGCGTCGTCGTGTTCGAGGAACGGAATGAGTGCGGTTGCTACCGAAACAATTTGTTTCGGCGACACGTCCATGTAGTCAACTTCGGTTCCGGGAACCAATGCGATGTCGGTGGTAGCACCGAAGAACGACTCGGCCTCCAACATTTTGCGCAAGTCTTCAAGGCTGGCTGTTTGTGGAGAGCGACGCACCAACACGCGCTCGGCTTTAAATGTTCCGTCGGTATTCAACGGAGTATTTGCCTGAGCAAGTGTGTAGTTCTCTTCTTCGTCGGCTGCCATGTAAACGATTTGATCGGTGACAACACCGTTGACGACTTTGCGATACGGGCTCTCGATAAAACCGAATTCGTTCACGCGAGCAAAGGTGCTGAGTGCGCCAATGAGACCAATGTTTGGACCTTCTGGTGTTTCAATTGGGCACATACGTCCGTAGTGAGAGAAGTGGACGTCTCGCACTTCAAAGCCAGCGCGTTCGCGACTGAGACCACCGGGTCCGAGAGCGGACAAACGACGACGGTGAGTTAACCCAGACAATGGGTTGACTTGGTCCATGAACTGCGACAACTGAGAAGTTCCGAAGAACTCTTTGATGGAAGCAACAACAGGACGAATGTTGATGAGTGTTTGTGGTGTGATTGCTTCAACGTCTTGCGTGGTCATGCGTTCACGAACAACACGCTCCATACGTGACAAACCAATACGTACTTGGTTCTGAATGAGTTCACCAACAGAACGAATACGACGGTTAGCGAAGTGGTCTTGGTCGTCGAGGCGATAACCAGGCTCTTGCTTCACGAGATGCAACATGTAAGAGATGGTGGCAAGCACTTCGCACTTAGCAAGTACTGGCTGATCTACTGCAGGCAAATCGAGCTGATCGGCAGTGAGGCCGAAGTTCTTTTGCAAGAGTTCGAGTTCTGTACCAAGTTTGCGGTTGAGCTTGTAACGACCTACGCGGCTGAGGTCGTAGCGACGGTTTTCAAAGAATGCATTTTCGAAATATGCACGTGCACTTTCCAAGGTTGGTGGTTCACCTGGGCGGGCACGCTTGTAAATTTCAACAAGTGCTTCATCGCGGGTTGGCGCAATGTTGCGCTCTTTTTCCCACTGTCCTTCAAGGAAATCGAAGTGCGCAACGAAACGATCGAGGAAGCCTGGTGCGCCTTCTTCGTCGTAGCCAAGTGCACGCAAGATGGTGAAAACACCCAGGCGACGCTTACGGGCAACACGTGTACCTGCAGTAACGTCTTTTCCTGGCTTTTGTTCAACGTCGAATTCAAGCCACTCACCGCGGTATGGGTGAATGGTGCCCTTGACCAATTGGTGCTTCGACAAGTTACGCAAACGGAAACGCTCACCTGGTTCAAAAATGACGCCTGGGGAACGCACGAGCTGCGAAACAACAACGCGCTCGGTGCCGTTAATGATGAATGTGCCTTTTTCAGTCATCTTCGGGAAGTCACCCATGAAGACAACTTGCTCTTTAATTTCTCCGGTGTAACCGTTTAAGAAACGAGCACGAACAAAGATGCTTGATGCATAAGACATGTCGCGTTCGCGGCACTCTTCCATCGTGAACTTTGGTGGCGGGCAGAGGTCTTCATCGGTGGGGTCAAACTCGAGTTCGAGTTGAAGATTTCCACTGAAGTCTTTGATCGGCGAAATGTCGGCAAATGCTTCTGCAAGACCTTGACGAACAAACCATTCAAAACTTTCGCGTTGGACGGCGATGAGATCGGGGATCTCTAAAGCTTCGCCAAGATTCGCAAATGAATACCGATCGCGGGACAACGATTGAGAGGCCACTATTTACTCCTGTTTGCAAGCGGTAGGGGATGAAATGTGCGCTGCGACAACATAGAAAATGATGACAAACAAAAGCACACGGCAACAGAGCAGGCTACCGCCACCCCACGCAAATGATCAAGGGTGGGCAAAAAATCGGGCGAATCTTGGCCAGAACCTCTGTGGAAGCTCCCGATTACCCGTCGGGGGGCAAGATAAGCCTGTTTGTGCCCCGAGTCAAGCATTTCCGACCTTTTCAGGCCAAAAAAAAGCAAATACCCCGGGCTTGCGCCCGAGGTATTGCCACTCCGCCCGGCGAAATGCCAGGAAAATATGATTTTGGGTCTTACTTGACTTCGACGCCTGCGCCAGCTTCTTCAAGCTTGGCCTTTGCCTTGGCGGCATCGTCTTTGCTGACCTTCTCGAGAACGGCCTTTGGTGCACCGTCAACGAGGTCTTTTGCTTCCTTCAAACCCAGGCTGGTGAGCTCGCGCACAACCTTGATGACCTGGATCTTCTGGGCGCCGCCATCTTTCAAGATGACGTCGAACTCGTCTTGCTCTTCTTCTGCAGCAGCTCCGCCGCCACCGGCGACTGCAGCAACTGCAACAGCTGCTGGAGCAGCTGCGGTCACGCCAAAGCGCTCTTCGAATGCATCGAGGAGTTCTTTGAGTTCAATAACGGTGAGGGCTGAAATGCCGTCGAGGATGTCTTCTTTGCTAAGAGCCATGTTGCTCTATCTCCTTGTGTAGATCTCCCGTGGGAGAAAACTGATTTTTTGGTTAAAAATGAATGAAAATGAATGAATTAAGCAGCTTTTTGGTCGACGAGCGCCTTCAAGCCGTATGCCATATTGCGAGGCAGTGCCTGCAAGAGACCTGCGGTCTTGACGAGCGGAGCCTGCAGGGCACCAGCGAACTGGGCCAGCAATACTTCGCGCGGTGGCAGATCTGCCAAAACGTCGAGATCTTTTTTCGACAATGTGGAGGTTCCCACCACACCGCCTTTGACGATGAGGAGTGGGTTTGCCTTGGCTTGTTCGCGAAGTGCTTTTGCTGCAGCTGCAGCATCACCCTTCACAAAAACAATGGCCGATGGGCCCACCAGCATTGATTCGAGGCCTTCGTAGCCTGCTTCACGAGCGGCAAAACGAGCCAATGTGTTTTTGTACACCTTGTACTCGGCACCGGACTTGCGCAGTTCACGACGTAGTTGAGCTAGTGCAGCCACGGTCATTCCTCGGTATTCGGTCACGATGGCTGCATCGGATGCTGCCAACTTTTCCCGAACCTCGGACACCACGGCGACTTTCTCGGAACGGATGCTTGTAGAAGTCATTTTCACCTCCTTATATTTCTCTCGGACACGACTCGGCTTGCGCTCTATCGTGTGTGTGGTCGCACGGCGCCCGCAATTGCGAACGCCCTTTGAACACACCACGAGATCGCAAGATCTGTGGTTCTGTGTCCGAAAGTTGTCCGCCTCTTCTGGTAGAGCCCAATTGCTGCTCTCTTAATTGTGCTTGCGCACAAGCCAGATGTCTTTGGCGAGTAACCGAACGGTGATGTAGATGTGTGACGCTATCGGCAAATGCCGAATTGCAAACTTTTTATGCTTCTGGCTTCAAACGGTTGGTATCGATCTTGACGCCAGGGCCCATAGTGCTGGCGATGACGATCTTGCGCAAATACTTGCCTTTTGATGCTGCTGGCTTGGCGCGCTGAATTTCGTCGAGCACGGCAAGAAGGTTGCTGGCGAGATCGGCGGTGGAGAAGCTTGCCTTGCCAATGGGAACGTGCACGTTGCCGTAACGGTCGGTGCGGTATTCCACCTTCCCGCCTTTGAATTCACTCACGGCACGACCAACGTCTTGGGTCACTGTGCCGGTCTTAGGGTTTGGCATGAGACCACGTGGTCCGAGCACACGACCCAAGCGACCAACGAGTGGCATCATGTCGGGGGTGGCAATGGCCAAGTCGAAGTCCATGTTGCCTTTTTCAATTTCAGCAGCAAGTTCATCGGCGCCAACAAGTTCGGCACCAGCATCGCGTGCAGCTTGAGCGGCATCGCCAGCTGCGAACACAGCAATGCGAACGGTCTTACCAGTACCTGATGGCAACGCAACGGTGCCACGAATCATTTGCTCTGCTTTACGTGGGTCAACACCCAAACGCACGGCGACTTCAACGCTCTCGTCGAATTTTGCCTTTGCAGATTTCTTCACGATCTCTGCAGCCTCTAATGGGCTGAACAGTTCTTCGCGATCGTACGCAGCAATTGCAGCCTTGTACTTTTTTCCTAAGCTTCCTTTAACTGGCATAAAGCCTCCCTCATATGTTGGGTTGCCAAGCGAGGTTGTCTTGGTCGAACCGGTGTGAATGTATTACTTAAACGATTTTCAAACCCATTGAACGCGCGGTACCACGAACCTGCATTTTTGCAGCTTCAAGGTCGTACGCGTTGAGGTCTGGCATTTTGATTTTGGCGACTTCTTCAATGTCTGTTTCTGTCACCGTTCCTGCAACTGCCTTACCAGGAGTTGACGAGGCCTTTTCGATACCAGCTTTTTGACGCAACAACACCGGTGTTGGTGGAGTCTTCAAAACGAAGGTGAACGAACGATCTTCAAAGATGCTGATCTCGACAGGAATAATGGTTCCTGCTTGAGCTTCGGTTGCAGCGTTGTACTGCTTCACGAAGTCCATGATGGCGATGCCGTGGGGTCCGAGTGCGGTACCCACTGGTGGCGCAGGTGTTGCTTTTCCTGCGGGGATCTGAATCTTTACGATTGCTGCAAGTTTCTTTTTTGCCATGACTGTGTTTCCTTATTGGCCTTCTACTGTGAGTTCCGCTATTTAGAGTTTCGCTACTTGACTGAAATCCATCTCGACGATGGTTTCGCGGCCAAAGATATTGACGAGAACTTTCAACTTCATATGATCGACGTTGATGTCGTCGATGACGCCAGTGAAGTCGGCAAATGGGCCTTCCTTCACGCGTACGCTCTCGCCGACTTCGTGTTCGAGTTTTGGTGACTTGCGCTTTGGCGCAGCCTTGCCGTCGCCCTTTGCCGAGAGGAAGGTTTCCACTTCACGTCGCGACAATGGTGTTGGCTTCTGACCTTTGTGACTCTGCCCGACGAAACCCGTAATGCCGGGAGTGTTGCGGATGCAAAACCATGATTCATCGTCCATTTCGCAACGCACCAACAAATAGCCGGGGAACACTTTGCGCTGAACAATTTGCTTTTGACCTTTTTTGAACTCCACTGCGTCTTCCATAGGAATG